>NZ_JBNNJZ010000055.1:0-28787 GCF_050270335.1 Streptomyces sp. NPDC059900 | reverse complement strand
AAGCCGCGGACGGTCCGGGGTCCCCTGCTTCCGCGACACCCGCCCCCCCGCCGCTGCCGCGCGCAGTATCGATTGCATGCTGTGGTCCGACCCGGAGAACAACCCGCCCAAGGACATGCGGGACATGCAGGCGAAGATGCGCCGTGCAGGTCTCGTCCTTGCCCTGGCGATGGTCGTGGCGATGTTCGTCCTCGGCATGCACTGAGGCCCGGCACGCACCGGCGCCGGAACTCATCGGACGCCGGAACGCACCGAGGTCCGGCACGCACCGGGGAGCGGGATCGCTACGCTGACCGCATGAGTGATCAGCCCCGCCGTCTCGTCCTCGCCTCCAAGTCCCCCGCCCGGCTCGGCCTGCTGCGCCAGGCCGGCCTCGCCCCCGAGGTGATCGTCAGCGGGGTCGACGAGGACGCGATCTCCGCACCGACCCCCGCCGAACTCGCCGTCGCCCTGGCCGAGGCCAAGGCTTCGGTCGTCGCCGCGCGCCCGGACGCGAAGGGCGCCCTGGTCGTCGGCTGCGACTCGGTCCTCGAACTGGACGGGCAGGCGCTCGGCAAGCCCGCCGACGCCGAGGAGGCCACCGCACGCTGGAAGTCCATGCGGGGCCGCGCGGGCATCCTGCAGACCGGCCACTGCGTGTACGACACCGCGGCCGGACGCCATGTGTCGGCGCTCGCCTCGACCGTCGTCCGCTTCGGCGACCCCTCGGACGAGGAGGTCGCCGCGTACGTGGCCAGCGGCGAACCCCTGCACGTGGCGGGGGCGTTCACGCTCGACGGCCTCTCGGCGCCCTTCATCGACTCGATCGAGGGCGACCACGGCAACGTCATCGGCCTCTCGCTGCCGCTCTTCCGCCGCCTCCTGGGGGAACTGGGCGTCGGCATCACGCAGTTGTGGGCCAAGTAGTCCGACCGCTCGGGCAAGGCCTCAGGCAGGCTGAGGGGCTGTGCTCGGCTCGTCGGAGACCTCGGCGGGCTTCTTGTCGTACGCCACCAGGGTCAGGACGATCAGGCCGAGCACGACCATCATGAAGACGAAGGCGGGCCAGCCCACCAGGCCGACCGAGAACGCCCCGAGCAGTCCGTGCACCACGGCGGCGCTGATCAGGAGTATCCGGCCGAAGCGGCCAGGAGCGCGGTCCCGTACCGCCGAACGCGCCATGACGACGGCGCAGAGCACGAGGTAGAGGCCGAAGACAGCGCCCGCTATCCACGTCGACACGGACATCGCGTGCGGATCGAGCCCGGCGAGCGACATGTCCTGCTTGTTCACGACGAGCCCCAGGAACCAGTTGAGCAACACGATGCCCACCGCCTCCGCCAACAGCACGATCGCGCCCACCCAGGCCACCGGTCTACGCGCCACGGCGCCCACCCTCTTCCGCTGTTACCACCAGTACGTGCCAGACATCGCGAACGCTACTAACGGGTAAACCGAGGGACAAGGGCTCTGCCGCAGGCAAAGAATCATTGGGCCATTCGTAGGGACTCCACAAAGATTGCCCCTGTGGCGCGGCACGCTCTCACAGAGACCTTGACCACATCGGCGCGCTAGTCTGCCGAGACAGGACCCTGCGTACCGTGGTGCGACAAGGGATTTCGCGGACGGGCAGGCCCCGGATCACGCTCCGTGTGGGCAAGCTCACCATTGGGGACGGGTCGAAAGGTCGTGTCGGCAGTCCCTAAACTCGGCTTGTTTCAAGGAGGGAGCCATCGTGCGCAAGGTGCTCATCGCCAACCGTGGCGAAATCGCTGTCCGCGTTGCTCGGGCATGCCGGGATGCAGGGATCGCGAGCGTAGCCGTCTACGCAGATCCTGACCGGGACGCTCTGCACGTCCGCGCGGCAGATGAGGCGTTCGCCCTGGGCGGTGACACTCCGGCCACCAGCTACCTGGACATTTCCAAGGTGCTGGCAGCGGCCAAGGACGCGGGGGCGGACGCGATCCACCCCGGTTACGGCTTCCTTTCGGAGAACGCCGACTTCGCCCAGGCCGTACTGGACGCGGGCCTCATCTGGATCGGCCCGCCGCCGCAGGCCATCCGTGACCTGGGTGACAAGGTCGCCGCCCGGCACATCGCGCAGCGCGCGGGTGCCCCGCTGGTGGCCGGTACGCCGGACCCCGTCAGCGGTTCCGACGAGGTCGTGGCCTTCGCCGAGGAGCACGGCCTGCCGATCGCAATCAAGGCCGCCTTCGGTGGCGGCGGACGCGGTCTGAAGGTCGCAAGGACCCTCGAAGAGGTCCCCGAGCTCTACGACTCCGCGGTGCGCGAGGCCGTTGCCGCCTTCGGCCGCGGCGAGTGCTTCGTGGAGCGCTACCTCGACAAGCCGCGGCACGTGGAGACCCAGTGCCTGGCCGACAAGCACGGCAACGTGGTCGTCGTGTCGACCCGTGACTGCTCGCTCCAGCGCCGCCACCAGAAGCTCGTGGAGGAGGCCCCCGCGCCGTTCCTGAGCGAGGCCCAGAACGCCGAGCTGTACGCGGCGTCGAAGGCCATCCTCAAGGAGGCCGGCTATGTGGGCGCCGGCACCGTCGAGTTCCTCGTCGGCGTCGACGGCACGATCTCCTTCCTGGAGGTCAACACCCGCCTCCAGGTGGAGCACCCGGTCACCGAAGAGGTCACCGGCATCGACCTGGTCCGCGAGATGTTCCGCATCGCGGACGGCGAGGAGCTGGGCTACGGAGACCCCGAGATGCGGGGCCACTCCTTCGAGTTCCGTATCAACGGCGAGGACCCGGGCCGCGGCTTCCTGCCGGCGCCGGGCACCGTGACCGTCTTCGACCCGCCGTCGGGTCCCGGCGTGCGCCTGGACGCGGGCGTGGAGTCCGGCTCGGTGATCGGCCCGGCGTGGGACTCGCTCCTGGCCAAGCTGATCGTGACCGGTGCGACGCGCAAGGAGGCCCTCCAGCGGGCCGCGCGTGCCCTCGGGGAGTTCAACGTGGAGGGCATGGCCACGGCCATCTCCTTCCACCGCGTGGTCGTCAAGGACCCGGCGTTCGGCCCCGAACTGACCGGCTCCAGCGACCCGTTCACGGTCCACACGCGGTGGATCGAGACCGAGTTCGTCAACGAGATCCCGGCGTTCGCCGCGGCGGCCGACGCCGAGACGGACGAGGAGCCGGGCCGCGAGACGGTGGTCGTCGAGGTGGGCGGCAAGCGCCTGGAGGTCTCGCTCCCCTCGTCGCTCGGCATGACCATCGCCCGCACCGCTGCCGCCGGCGGCGCCCGCCCCAAGCGGCGCGCGGCGAAGAAGTCGGGCCCCGCGGCGTCCGGTGACACCCTCGCGTCGCCCATGCAGGGCACGATCGTCAAGGTCGCGGTCGAGGAGGGCCAGGAGGTCAAGGAGGGCGACCTGGTCGTCGTCCTGGAGGCCATGAAGATGGAACAGCCCCTGAACGCCCACAAGTCGGGCACGATCAAGGGCCTCACGGCGGAGATGGGCGCGAGCCTGACCTCCGGCGCGGTCATCTGCGAGATCAAGGACTGACCTCGCTTCTATGATGCTGGCCGGGCCGGGACCTTCCGGCCCGGCCAGCGTCATTCAGTCCGCCCGGCGGACTATTCAGCCCGTCCGGCGTTTGAGGACGAACTCGGCGGAGCCGGTGATCGACGGTGCGCGAGCTTCGGGCAGACTTAAGGCACGTCCAGGGAGGCCCGCATGGCAGAGAGCCCGCAAAAGCGCCCCCGCTTGAAAAGAGCGGACGCGCGCCGCAACTACGACCGGCTCCTCGCAGAGGCCCGCGCCGCCTTCGCGGAACACGGCACGGACGCCTCCCTGGAGGACATCGCCCGCCACGCGAACGTCGGCATCGGCACCCTCTACCGCCACTTCCCCAACCGGCACGCCCTGATGAGCGCCGTCTTCGAGGAGGCGGTGAGCGATCTCCTCGACCGCTCCCGTGCGCTCCTCGAAGATCCGCACCCCTGCTCGGCCCTGGTGACATGGCTGCGCGCCATCATCACTCATGCGGGTGAGTACCGCGGGCTCTCCCGCGCCCTCATGTCGGCGTCGCACGACGACAGTTCGGCACTCTCCCGATGCAGCAGGCCGATGCGCGAGGCGGGTACGGCGCTGCTCGTGCGGGCGCAGCAAGCAGGCGCCGTACGCCACGGCGTCTCGATCGGCGATCTCATGCAGCTGACCAACGCGATCGCGCTGGCCGCCGAAGAGACCCCCGACGAGCCGGAGTTGGCAGACCGCCTGCTGATGCTGACCCTGCGCGGCCTGAAGCCCGAAGGATCGGCACCCGACGAGCCCGGCACGGGCCGGGCCGTCGGTTCAGCGGCGGCGTAGATCCGCCACCCGCGCGGCCCGCTCGCCGGGCTGCGACTCTCCGAGCACCGCACTGCGCAACTGCGCACCGGGACCCGCCCCGTGACCGTGGTTACGGCGCTGGCCCGGCAGTGGCACGTCCCGGCGCGGCTGCCGCGCCGGGACGGAATCCACCCCTGGTCCGGAGTTGGAGTTCGGACTCCCGCCCGCGACCGCGACCTGCACACCCTGGTCCGCCAGGGCCTGAAGCTCGGTGGCCGCACGGTCGTCGTGCGTGGGCGGTTCGTCCGTGACCAGGCGGGTGATGACGTCCGTCGGCACCGTCTGGAACATCGTGTCGGTGCCGAGCTTGGTGTGGTCGGCGAGGACCACGACCTCGGCGGCCGCCTGGACGAGCGCCCGGTCCACGCTCGCGGAGAGCATGTTGGACGTGGAGAGCCCGCGTTCGGCGGTCAGACCACTGCCCGACAGGAAGGCGCGCGAGACCCGCAGGCCTTGCAGGGACTGTTCGGCCCCGCTGCCCACGAGTGCGTAGTTCGAACCGCGCAGGGTGCCGCCGGTCATGACGACCTCGACGCGGTTGGCGTGTGCCAAGGCCTGTGCCACCAGAAGTGAGTTGGTGACGACGGTCAGACCGGGTACCCGCGCGAGCCGTCGGGCCAGCTCCTGCGTGGTCGTACCCGCCCCGACGACGATGGCTTCGCCTTCTTCGACGAGTCCCGCCGCGAGATCGGCGATAGCCGTCTTCTCGGCGGTCGCGAGATGTGATTTCTGCGGAAAGCCGGACTCCCGCGTGAATCCGCCCGGCAATACCGCACCGCCATGTCGGCGGTCGAGGAGTCCTTCTGCCTCCAGCGCGCGCACGTCCCGCCGTACGGTCACTTCGGAGGTCTGGACGACGCGGGCGAGCTCCCGGAGCGATACCGCTCCGTTGGCCCGCACCATTTCGAGGATCAATTGGCGACGTTCTGCAGCGAACACGAAACTGACAGTAACCCCAACGACCGTCTGGTTTCAGCAGTTTGCGCCGAATTACAGAAGTTGTTCGCACAGGTAGGTGGGAAGTGGTATAGGCGCCTACTCACCCCGACTATGCCGGGAGAATGGGCCACAACAGTCCGTGACCTGCGCGGAGTTACTACCCCGCACGAACACCGATCATTCGGCGTTCAACCGACGATCACTTCGCGATCAGGCTTCGCCCGTCGACTTACGCGTGTGAAGTTGACGCGCGACCTCGGCGATCGACCCCGAAAGGGATGGATACACGGTGAACGCGTTCGCGATCTGCTCGACCGTCAGATTGTTGTCGACCGCGATCGAGATGGGATGGATCAGTTCCGAAGCGCGCGGCGCGACGACCACACCGCCCACCACGATGCCCGTTCCGGGACGGCAGAAGATCTTGACGAAGCCGTCGCGGATGCCCTGCATCTTCGCGCGCGGGTTGCGCAGCAGCGGCAGCTTGACGACGCGGGCGTCGATCTTGCCGCCGTCGACGTCGGACTGGCTGTAGCCGACGGTCGCGATCTCGGGGTCGGTGAAGACGTTCGACGAGACCGTCTTCAGGTTCAGCGGCTGCACCGCGTCGCCCAGGAAGTGGTACATCGCGATGCGCCCCTGCATGGCGGCGACGGAGGCCAGCGCGAAGATCCCGGTCACGTCACCGGCGGCGTACACACCGGGGGCGGAGGTGCGCGAGACCTTGTCGGTCCAGATGTGCCCCGAGTCCTTGAGCCGGACCCCGGCCTCCTCGAGACCCATGCCGCTGCTGTTCGGGATGGCGCCCACGGCCATCAGGCAGTGCGTGCCGGAGATGACGCGGCCGTCGGCGAGCGTGACCTCCACGCGGTCGCCCACGCGCTTGGCGGAGGCGGCGCGCGAGCGCGACATCACGTTCATGCCGCGGCGCCGGAAGACGTCCTCGAGGACGGCGGCGGCGTCCGGGTCCTCGCCCGGCAGCACGCGATCACGGCTGGATACGAGCGTGACGTTCGAACCGAGCGCCTGATAGGCACCGGCGAACTCGGCACCGGTGACACCGGAGCCGACCACGATGAGCTCTTCGGGGAGCTCGTCCAGGTCGTACACCTGGGTCCAGTTGAGGATGCGCTCGCCGTCGGGCAGCGCGTCGGGGACCTCGCGCGGGTGCCCGCCGGTGGCGATGAGGACCGCGTCGGCGACGAGGGTCTCCTCGGTCCCGTCGGCCGCGCGCACGACGACCTTGCGCGAGCCGTCGGTGTCCTGCTGGCCCTCCAGACGGCCGCGGCCGCGCAGCACGCGCGCGCCCGCACGCGTGACGGAGGCGGTGATGTCGTGGGACTGCGCGAGCGCGAGGCGCTTCACACGGCGGTTGACCTTGCCCAGGTCGACGCCGACGACGCGCGCCGGGGTGTCGATGTGCGGGGTGTCGTCCGCGACGATGATGCCGAGCTCCTCGTACGAGGAGTCGAAGCTGGTCATCACCTCGGCCGTGGCGATCAGAGTCTTCGACGGGACGCAGTCGGTGAGCACCGACGCCCCGCCGAGACCGTCGCAGTCGACGACGGTCACCTCCGCGCCGAGCTGGGCGGCAACGAGTGCCGCCTCGTATCCGCCGGGTCCGCCGCCAATGATCACGATCCGAGTCACGTACTCCATTGTCCCGCACGCTTCAAGGTGCTTCGCCCCCGGGGGCGCCATCCGGGCCGATCCGGGCCGTTCTTCCTACAAGACGGGCACTTCCGTTGCCGGAGGGACGCACGCGTCACCTGCCGTACCCTCGACCACATGTCGCTCTACGCCGCGTACGCCGGCAATCTGGACCCGCGGCTCATGTCCCGCCGCGCACCGCACTCGCCGCTGCGCCAGACCGGCTGGCTGAACGGCTGGCGGCTGACGTTCGGCGGGGAGCACATGGGGTGGGAGGGCGCGCTCGCCACCATCGTCGAGGCGCCGCGCTCGCAGGTCTTCGTGACGCTGTACGACGTCGCCCCCATGGACGAGGACTCCATGGACCGGTGGGAGGGCGTGGGGCTCGACATCTACCGCCGGATGCGGGTGCGGGTGCACACGCTCGACGGCGAGGAACCGGCCTGGGTGTACGTCCTCAACGGGTACGAGGGCGGCCTGCCGTCCGCGCGTTATCTGGGGGAGCTGGCCGATGCGGCGGAGACCGCGGGGGCGCCCCACGACTATGTGATGGAGCTCCGCAAGCGGCCTTGCTAGGCGCTTTTCCCTGCTGTCGGCGGGGGTATCGGCGAGCTCTCGGCAGCTCCGCGGTCGGGTTTCTGCAGGCTCTCGGCGGACTCTCGGCGGGCTCTCGTCGGAAACGACAAGACAACGATCCGAATCCCGTGAGCATCGTCATCTACGCGCGTAGGGCGTGAGCGGCTACTCTCATCCGCGTGAACGCTTCAGTTATTCCGGACGACATCCAGGGCGACCCCTACGCCGCCGCCGACGCCGCCGCCGCGCGCCTGCGTGAGCTGACGGGCGCCGAGACCCACGACGTAGCCCTTGTGATGGGCTCCGGCTGGGCGCCGGCGGTGGACGCGCTCGGCGTGCCCGACGCCGAGTTCCCCGTCACCGAGCTGCCCGGCTTCCCGCCGCCGGCGGTGGAGGGCCACGGCGGCCGCATCCGCTCCTTCCAGGTCGGCGACAAGCGCGCGCTGGTCTTCCTGGGCCGCACCCACTACTACGAGGGCCGTGGCGTGGCCGCCGTCTCGCACGGCGTGCGCACCGCGGTGGCCGCGGGCTGCAAGACGATCGTGCTGACGAACGGCTGCGGCGGGCTTCGCGAGGGCATGCGCCCCGGCCAGCCGGTCCTGATCAGCGATCACCTGAACCTGACGGCCACGTCGCCCATCATCGGCGCGAACTTCGTGGACCTCACTGACCTGTACTCCCCGCGGCTGCGCGCCCTGTGCAAGGAGATCGACCCCTCCCTCGAAGAGGGCGTCTACGCACAGTTCCCCGGCCCGCACTACGAGACCCCGGCGGAGATCCGCATGGCCCGCACGATCGGTGCGGACCTGGTGGGCATGTCGACGGTCCTCGAGGCGATCGCCGCGCGCGAGGCGGGCGCGGAGGTGCTCGGCATCTCCCTCGTCACGAACCTCGCCGCGGGCATGACGGGCGAGCCCCTCAACCACGAGGAGGTCCTCCAGGCAGGCCGGGACAGCGCCACCCGCATGGGCGAACTCCTGGGCCAGGTCCTGGGCCGCATTTAACGGGCGGGGGCGCCTTGCCTGGCGGGGCGCCCCTGCTCGGCGGGGCGGGTTGCCCGGCGGGGCGCCTTGCCCGGCAGGGCGGGGCAGGCAGCCCCGCGCCGTCGAGCTGCGGGGTGACGGCGGCGGTACAGGAGCAGGAACACCCCCGTCGGGCCCCTGGCCATGGAACCGCATACGAGAGGCTGAAGAAACGTGCCGGACGACTCTGAACTCATCGCGCTGGCCAAGGCCTGGCTGGCCGAGGACCCGGATCCCGAGACCCGGGACGAACTCGCCAAGCTCATCGAAGCCGCGGCCGCCGCGGACACCGAAGAGCTGGCCGCCCGCTTCGGCGGCACCCTCCAGTTCGGCACCGCGGGCCTCCGCGGCGAACTCGGCGCGGGCCCCATGCGCATGAACCGCTCCGTGGTCATCCGCGCCGCCGCGGGCCTCGCCGGGTACCTCAAGGCGCAGGGACAGACCGGCGGCCTCGTCGTCATCGGCTACGACGCCCGCCACAAGTCCGCGGACTTCGCGCGCGACACCGCGGCCGTGATGACCGGCGCGGGCCTCAAGGCGGCCGTACTCCCCCGCCCGCTCCCCACCCCCGTACTCGCCTTCGCCATAAGGCACCTCGGCGCGGTCGCCGGCGTCGAGGTGACGGCGAGCCACAACCCGCCGCGCGACAACGGCTACAAGGTCTACCTGGGCGACGGCTCCCAGATCGTGCCGCCCGCGGACGCGGAGATCGCCGCGCAGATCGACGCGATCGCCTCGCTGCACGACGTACCCCGCCCGGAGTCCGGCTGGGAAACCCTCGCGGACGACGTCCTGGACGCCTACCTGGCCCGTACGGACGCCGTACTGGCCCCCGGCTCCCCCCGTACGGCCCGCACGGTCTACACGGCGATGCACGGCGTCGGCAAGGACACCCTCCTCGCGGCGTTCGACCGGGCCGGCTTCCCCGCCCCCGCCCTCGTCGCCGAGCAGGCGGAGCCCGACCCGGACTTCCCGACCGTCGCGTTCCCCAACCCGGAGGAGCCGGGCGCGATGGACCTCTCCTTCGCGAAGGCCCGCGAGACGGAGCCGGACCTGATCATCGCCAACGACCCGGACGCGGACCGCTGCGCCGCCGCGGTCAAGGACGGCGCCGACTGGCGCATGCTCCGGGGCGACGAGGTCGGCGCGCTCCTGGCCGCGCACCTCGTGCGCAGGGGCGCCCGCGGCACGTTCGCCGAGTCGATCGTCTCCTCCTCCCTCCTGGACCGGATCGCGGAGAAGGCGGGCCTCGCGTACGAGGAGACCCTCACCGGCTTCAAGTGGATCGCCCGCGTGGACGGCCTGCGCTACGGCTACGAAGAGGCCCTCGGCTACTGCGTGGACCCCGAAGGCGTACGCGACAAGGACGGCATCACGGCCGCCCTGCTCCTCACGGAACTGGCCTCCGAGCTCAAGGAGCAGGGCCGCACGCTCCTCGACCTCCTGGACGACCTGGCCGTGGAGCACGGGCTGCACGCCACCGACCAGCTGTCCGTCCGCGTGGAGGACCTCTCCCTGATCGCCGACGCGATGCGCCGCCTGCGCGAGCAGCCGCCCACGGCCCTCGCGGATCTCCCGGTGACGAAGGCCGAGGACCTGACGCGGGGCACGGACAAGCTGCCGCCCACCGACGGCCTGCGCTACACGCTCGACGGCGCCCGCGTCATCGTCCGGCCGAGCGGCACGGAGCCGAAGCTGAAGTGCTACCTGGAGGTCGTGGTCCCGGTGGCGGCCAAGGCCGACCTGCCCGCGGCCCGCGCCACGGCGGCGGGCCTCCTCGCGGCGATCAAGCGCGACCTGTCCGCGGCGGCGGGCATCTGACGGCCGCCTGAAGCGGGCGGCCCGGCCAGGGCCACCCGTACGAGTGGTTGTGACGGCGCGGCTGCCGCAGTGATCCGGTGCGCTGCCGGTCCCCCGGAAAGGGTGACCGGCAGCGCACGATCACGTTCCGGGAGCTGCCGCAGTGCCGTACGGACCGACCTCAGAGACCTCGGAGACCCCGGCCGCTCCGGCCCCCGCCGCCGCGCCCCGCATCCTCCCCCCGCCCCGCGGCGCCCGCGCGGCGCCCCGCCGCTCCGCGCTGCGCCACGCGTCGCCCGCACTCCTCGCCTACGCCGCCGTACGCCTCTTCGGCACCCTGGTCTTCGCCCTCTGGGCCCGCAGGGAGCACCGGGACGTGTGGCACCTCCTGGCGGAGTCGTGGGACTGCGACTGGTACCTGAAGATCGCCGACCAGGGGTACGCGCACACCCTGGGCACCCAGATCGACGCGAACAACCTCGCGTTCTTCCCCCTGCACCCCCTGCTCATCAGGGCGGGCAGCGTGATCGCACCGGAGCCGCGCGGTGCCGTGGGGCTCACGGTCGCCGTCGCCTGCTCGTTCCTCGCCGCGTGGGGGATCTTCGCGGTGGGCGACCATCTGTACGGACGCCGGGCCGCCGTCCTGCTCGCGGCGCTGTGGGGTTCGCTGCCCGTCGCGCTCGTGCAGTGGATGGGCTACACGGAGTCCCTGTTCACGGCGCTCACCGCGTGGGCGCTGTACGCCGTGCTCACCGGGCGCTGGATCTGGGCGGGCACGCTGGCCGCGCTCGCGGGCCTGACCCGCCCCACGGGCGTCGCGCTCGCGGCGGCGGTCTCCCTGACGGCGCTGCTCACGCTGTGGCGCCGGGGCAAGGGTCGCCGTGTCGCGGTGCGCGTCCTCGCGGGCGCCCTGCTCGCCCCGCTCGGCTGGCTCTCGTACGTCGTCTGGGTCGGGTTCCGCCTCGGCCGCTGGGACGGATACTTCGCCGTACAGAAGCTGTGGCGCAACGAGTGGGACGGCGGGGTGGGCACCCTGCGCACCGTCCTCGACCTGCTGTCGGTCGAGCGCCCCCAGCTGTTCCTGATGATGGTGACGGCGACGCTGCTGGGATCGCTTGCGCTGTTCGTCCTGTCGGCGGCCGACCGCCAGCCGCTGCCGCTGCTGCTCTTCACGGGCCTGCTGCTCATGATCGTCCTGGGCAGCAAGGGCGTCTACTTCCCGCGGGCCCGCTTCCTGCTCCCCGCGTTCCCCCTGCTGCTGCCACTGGCGGCAGCCCTGGCACGCGCGCGCACGCACGTCACCGTCACGGTGCTCCTTGCGGCGGCGCTGACGTCAGCGGCCTTCGGCGGCCACATGCTCCTGGCGTGGAACGGGCCGCCGTGAGCCGCTCAGCGCTGCCCCGGCGCACTCCTAGCCGACGGCCAGCAGTACCGCGAGCAGTACCGCCCCCGCGACGGCCGGGGCGATGACCTCGTAGCCCCAGCGCACCGCGGGCTCACCCTGCGCGGACTGCGCACCGGCGCGCTGCTCGGAGAGTTCGCGCAGGTCGTCCATGATCTGGTCGCCGGCGGCGCGCAGGGACTCCGGCCGCGGGGGGCGCCGCGGGTCCAGAAGGCTCGGGTCACCGGCGGCCGTCCCCTGCGACTTCCTCCTGGCGGCCTTCTTGCGTCCGCGCAGGGAGACCGGGATGGCCCAGAGCTGGTACTTGGTGCCGGACTGCGTGAAGACCTCGTTCGAGTACCCGGAGCGCAGACCCGAGACGGACCCCCACGGCAGCGTGATGGTCCGGAAGGGGTTGCGGATGCGCAGCCGGTCGTCGTTGGCGTACACGGCGGGGCGCACGGTGAAGGCGACGACGAGCGGCACCGCGAGGAGCAGCCCGGCGAGCGCGAGCCACGGGGTGCGGCCCTCGCCACGGATCATCGCGTCGATGCCGAGCCAGCCGCCGAGGGCGAGCAGCAGGACGCCTCCGGCGATACCGCCGGACGACCGGAACGTCCGGTCCTTGTACTTGGGGTCCTCGGGCTCCGCCACGGGGGGCTGGGGGTCGCTCATACCCCTGATTCTGCCTGAGGCCGGGAGCGGGGGGCCTGCGGGTACCGCCACGCATCCGCTCGCCTCTTCCGACCCGCCCCCTGTACAGCCGCTACGCGCGTAGATATGCTCCCCTCGTGACCATGCCCACTGCATCCGTACCTGCACACGCGCTCGCGGACGCCACAGCGTCGGACCGCACGCTGCGCCGCTTCCTCCACGGGCTGCCCGGCGTCGACACGGTCGGCCTGGAGGCGCGCGCCTCAGCCCTCGGCACCCGTTCGATCAAGACCACGGCGAAGGCGTACGCCATCGACCTCGCCATCTCGATGATCGACCTGACGACGCTGGAGGGCGCCGACACCCCGGGCAAGGTCCGGGCGCTCGGCGCGAAGGCCGTGAACCCCGATCCGACCGACCGCGGCACCCCGAGGACCGCCGCGGTCTGCGTCTATCCGGACATGGTGGCCACCGCCAAGGAGACCGTCGGCGACAGCGGCGTCAAGGTCGCCTCCGTCGCGACCGCCTTCCCCGCGGGCCGCGCCGCCATCGACGTGAAGCTCGGCGACGTCCGCGAGGCCGTCGCCGCGGGTGCCGACGAGATCGACATGGTCATCGACCGCGGCGCCTTCCTCGCGGGTGACTACATGACGGTGTTCGAGCAGATCCGCGCCGTGAAGGAAGCCTCCGGCGAGGCCCGGCTCAAGGTCATCTTCGAGACCGGCGAGCTGTCCACGTACGACAACATCCGGCGCGCCTCCTGGATCGGCATGCTCGCGGGCGCGGACTTCATCAAGACCTCCACCGGCAAGGTCGGGGTGAACGCGACCCCCGCGAACACCCTCCTGATGCTGGAGGCCGTGCGCGACTTCCGCGAGCAGACCGGCGTGCAGATCGGCGTGAAGCCCGCGGGCGGCATCCGCACCTCCAAGGACGCGATCAAGTTCCTCGTCCTGGTGAACGAGACCGCGGGCGCGGACTGGCTGGACAACCACTGGTTCCGCTTCGGCGCCTCCTCGCTCCTCAACGACCTGCTGATGCAGCGCCAGAAGCTGGCCACGGGCCGCTACTCCGGCCCCGACTACGTGACGGTGGACTGACCAAGATGACTTCCCCCTTCGAGTACGCACCGGCGCCCGAGTCCCGCTCCGTCGTCGACATCGCCCCGTCGTACGGCCTGTTCATCGACGGCGAGTTCACGGAGGCGGCGGACGGCAAGGTCTTCAAGACCGTCTCGCCCTCCACCGAAGAGGTCCTCTCCGAGGTCGCGCAGGCCTCCTCCGAGGACGTCGACCGCGCGGTGAAGGCCGCCCGCAAGGCCTTCGAGAAGTGGTCGGCGCTTCCGGGCGCCGAGCGCGCCAAGTACCTCTTCCGTATCGCCCGGATCATCCAGGAGCGCAGCCGCGAACTGGCCGTCCTGGAGACCCTCGACAACGGAAAGCCCATCAAGGAGACGCGCGACGCCGACCTCCCGCTGGTCGCCGCGCACTTCTTCTACTACGCGGGCTGGGCCGACAAGCTCGACCACGCGGGGTACGGCACGGACCCGAAGCCGCTCGGTGTCGCCGGCCAGGTCATCCCCTGGAACTTCCCGCTCCTGATGCTGGCCTGGAAGATCGCCCCGGCCCTCGCGACCGGCAACACGGTCGTCCTCAAGCCCGCCGAGACCACTCCCCTGAGCGCCCTGTTCTTCGCGGACATCTGCCGCCAGGCGGGCCTGCCCAAGGGCGTCGTCAACATCCTTCCCGGTTACGGCGACGCGGGCGCCGCCCTCACCGCCCACCCGGACGTGAACAAGGTCGCCTTCACCGGCTCGACCGCCGTCGGCAAGGCCATCGCGCGCCAGGTCGCGGGCACGGACAAGAAGGTCACGCTGGAACTGGGCGGCAAGGGCGCGAACATCGTCTTCGACGACGCGCCGATCGACCAGGCCGTCGAGGGCATCGTCACCGGCATCTTCTTCAACCAGGGCCAGGTCTGCTGCGCGGGCTCGCGTCTCCTCGTACAGGAGTCGGTCCAGGACGAGGTGCTCGACGCCCTGAAGCGGCGTCTGTCGACCCTGCGTCTGGGCGACCCGCTGGACAAGAACACCGACATCGGCGCGATCAACTCCGCCGAGCAGCTCGCCCGTATCACCGCCCTCACCGAGACGGGCGAGGCGGAGGGCGCCGAGCGCTGGTCCGCCCCCTGCGAACTCCCCTCGTCCGGCTACTGGTTCGCGCCGACGCTCTTCACGAACGTCACCCAGGCGCACACCGTCGCCCGCGACGAGATCTTCGGCCCGGTGCTCTCCGTGCTCACCTTCCGCACGCCGGAAGAGGCCGTCGCCAAGGCCAACAACACCCAGTACGGCCTCTCCGCCGGCATCTGGACGGAGAAGGGCTCCCGCATCCTCGCGGTCGCCGATCGCCTGCGCGCGGGCGTCATCTGGGCCAACACGTTCAACAAGTTCGACCCGACCTCGCCCTTCGGCGGCTACAAGGAATCGGGTTACGGCCGCGAGGGCGGTCGCCACGGCCTGGAGGCGTACCTCGATGTCTGACCGTTTGAGTGTCTTCAAGACCTACAAGCTGTACGTGGGGGGCAAGTTCCCCCGCAGCGAGAGCGGCCGGGTGTACGAGGTGACTGACGCGAAGAACAAGTGGCTGGCCAACGCCCCGCTCTCGTCCCGCAAGGACGCCCGTGACGCGGTCGTCGCCGCGCGCAAGGCGCAGGGCGGCTGGGCGGGCAAGACGGCCTACCTGCGCGGCCAGATCCTCTACCGCGTCGCGGAGATGCTGGAGGGCCGCAAGGACCAGTTCGTCCGGGAAGTCGCCGAGGCGGAGGGCCTGTCCAAGTCCAAGGCCGCCGCGGTGGTGGACGCGGCGATCGACCGCTGGGTCTGGTACGCGGGCTGGACCGACAAGGTCGCCCAGATCGTGGGCGGCGGGAACCCTGTCGCGGGCCCGTTCTTCAACCTCTCCTCACCGGAGCCGACGGGCGTGGTGACGGTCGTCGCCCCGCAGAAGTCGTCGTTCCTCGGCCTGGTCTCGGTGATCGCCCCGGTGATCGCGACGGGCAACACGGCCGTGGTGATCGCGAGCGAGGACTCCCCGCTCCCGGCGCTCTCCCTCGGCGAGGTCCTTGCCACCTCCGACCTGCCCGGCGGCGTCGTGAACATCCTGTCCGGCAAGACGGCGGAGATCACCCCGTCCCTCGCCGCGCACCAGGACGTGAACGCGATCGACCTCGCGGGCGTCGAGGACGAAGCCCTGGCCAAGGAGCTCGAGGTCGCCGCGGCGGACAACCTCAAGCGCGTCGTCCGTCCACAGCCTGTGGACTGGTCGGCCGATCCGGGCACGCACCGCCTGACGGCCTTCCTGGAGACCAAGACGGTCTGGCACCCCACGGGTTCGCTGGGCGCGTCCGGCTCCTCGTACTGAGGCCGCCGCCCGACCCCGAGCCACTGCCCGCACGACGAAGCCCCGGCCCTCCTCCGTCCAGGAGGGCCGGGGCTTCGCCCTTTTCCGTTCCGTGCCGTGCCGCTCAGATGCCGAGCCGTGCCGCGATCCCGTCCAGGACGCATGCCAGGCCCGTCTCGAAGGTCCAGGTGGCGTCGTCCTTGCGGCGCGACCGCAGGCCGTAGCGCCGGTAGGTGGGGTAGCGGCCGGTGTCCATGAGGTACGTCATCTGCGGCGCGAGGCCCATCCGGGTCTCGGCGCCCGACGACCAGCCCTCGGACTCCGTCCACTCCCGTACGGCCACCTCGGACGAGGCCGCGCCGTGTGCGTAGGCGCTGACCGTGCGGAAGGCCATCATCATCGTGTCCTCGTCGAGCCCGAGGCCGTCGAGCGCCGCCAACTGCCGTTCCGCGATGGCCATCCGGCCCGGCGTGAGCACGAACAGGGCCGTGGGCAGCTCACCCACCCACGGGTGGCGCAGCATCAGCTCGCGGGTCAGCAGGGCGTAGGCATGCAGCACCTCGCGCCACTGGGTCACCTCGTCCGGGATCCGGTACTCGGCCGCCACCCGCTCGGCCATCAGCGCCCACAGGTCGTCCTTGCCCGAGACATGCCGGTACGCCGCCATGGGCGCGACCCCCAGCTCCGTGGCCAGCCGCCGCATCGTGACGGCGGCGAAGCCCTCCGCGTCGGCAACCCGCACCGCCACGGCGCCGATCCGCTCCAGGGTGAGCGAGGCGCGGGGCGCGGCCGGCTGTTCCAGGCGCTCCCAGAGCGACTTGTCCGGCGCCGCCTTGCCGTCCTTCTTCTGGCCAGCCACAGCCGGACTCCTCTCGTCGAACCGTGAGCGTACAACGTATCCCTCAGTAGACGCTGTACACATACCGCGTGTACGTTGTACGCAGCCAGATACGCCGTACACATCCAGTGTTCCCAGGGGGTCCCATGTCCAGCACCAGCACGCCTCTGCGCGTCGCCGTCGTCGTCGCGAGCACCCGCGAGGGCAGGTTCGCGCCCGTCGTCACGCGGTGGCTCACGGGCCACCTCGACCAGCGCGACGACATGACCACCGACGTCGTCGACCTCGCCGAGACCCCGCTGCCCACGGTCTTCCCCGCCTTCGGCCAGCCGCCCGCACCCGGCACCGAGGAAGCCCTGGCCCTGGTCTCGCCGCGCCTCGCCGCCGCCGACGCGTTCCTGTTCGTCACGCCGGAGTACAACCACAGCTTCCCGGCGTCCCTGAAGAACGCCGTCGACTGGCACAACACGCAGTGGCACGGCAAGCCGATCGGCTTCGTCTCCTACGGCGGCCTCTCCGGCGGCCTGCGCGCGGTGGAACAACTCCGCCTGGTCATGGCGGAGTTGAACGCCACGACCATCCGCAACACGGTCAGCTTCCACAACGCCTTCGGCCAGTTCGGCGAGGACGGCGCCGTCGAGGACCCCGCGGTCGACACGGCCGCCAAGGCGCTGCTCGACCAACTCGCCTGGTGGGCGCACGCCCTGCGGGACGCCAGGTCCCGCACCCCGTACGCCGCCTGACCCGACGCCGCCGCACACCAGGGGGATCCATGAACCGGACCACGCAAGAGACGAACCCGCCGGGCGCCGATCCCGCGGACACCGCACCACCGCCCACCGAAGAGGCCGGACCCTCGAAGCTCGTCCTCTTCGGGCTGCTGCTCGGCCTGATGCTCGGACTGCTCGACGGCACGATCGTGGGCACCGCCCTGCCCACCATCGTCGGCGACCTCGGCGGCCTCGACCACCTCTCCTGGGTGGTGACGGCCTATCTGCTCACCGCGTCGGTCTCCACGCCCATCTGGGGAAAGCTCGGCGACCTGTACGGACGCAAGGGCAGCTTCCTCTGGTCGATCACGGTGTTCCTGGCCGGCTCGGTCCTCTCCGGACTCGCGCAGGACATGGGCCAGCTCATCGCCTTCCGTGCCGTGCAGGGCCTGGGCGCGGGCGGTCTGATGGTCGGCGCCATCTCGATCATCGGTGTCATGCTGCCGCCGTCGCAGGCGGGCCGCTCGCAGTCGATGATCGGCGCGATGATGCCCGTGGCGCTGGTCGGCGGCCCGCTGCTCGGCGGTTTCCTCACCGACCGGCTCGACTGGCGCTGGGTCTTCTACGTCAACGTGCCCGTCGGCGCACTGGCCCTGATCGTCATCGGCCTGCGCCTTCGCCTGCGCACCGAGCGGATCACGGCCCGCATCGACTTCGCGGGCGCCGCGCTCCTCTCCACCGGCATCCTCGCCCTGACGCTGCTTGGCAGTTGGGGCGGGACGACGTACGGCTGGACCTCGCCGCAGATCCTCGGGCTGGGCGCGCTCGGCGCGGTGTCCCTGTTCTGGTTCGCGCGGGTCGAGCGGCGGGCGGCCGAACCGGTCATCCCGCCCCGGCTCTTCGCCGACCGCAACTTCACGCTCGCCCAGGTCCTCACCTTCCTGGTGGGCGCGGCCATGCTCGCGGCATCCTCGTATCTGCCGCAGTACATGCAGTTCGTGCGGGGCGCCTCGTCCACCGCGAGCGGCATGCTGCTGCTCCCGCTGATGGCGGGCATGTTCGGGGCGCAACTCCTGCTCGGGCGGATCACGTCCGCGGGCGGCGGCTACCGCGCCTACACCTTCGTCGGCGGCGCGCTGACGGCCGCCGGCGGCCTCGCACTCCTCGCGGTCGGCGCGGACACCCCCACCGCCGTGACGTCCGCGCTGACGCTCGTGCTCGGCTCGGGCATGGGCTTCCTGATCCAGAGCACCCTGCTCATCACCGTCAACAGCGCGGACCCGCGCGACATGGGCGCCGCCACCGGCACCACCACGCTCCTGCGCACGATCGGCGGCTCCCTGGGCATCGCGGTCCTGGGCGCCGTCTACGCGAGCCGCCTGACGTCGGGCGGCATGCCCCAGGGCGGCAGTTCATGGACCCCGGAAGCGGTCGGGAAGATGCCGGAGGGAGTACGGGAGACGGTGCGCACGGCGGTCACCGGCGGCATGCACGGCGTGGCCGTGGGCACCGCGCTCCTGGGCACGGCGGCCTTCGCGGTAGCGTGGCTGGTGCGGGAAGTCCCCCTGCGGAAGCGGTGACAGGGGGACTTCCCGCGGCGGCCGGCCGGCCCGGCCGGGCAGCACTCCTAGCCGGGCAGCACGCCCGTGGCCTCGCCCACCAGCGGCAGGTCGCCCAGGGCCGCGCCCTCGGTCAGCGGGGCGGTCACCGGAGCCGTCGAGACCGGCTTGAAGTCCGCGATCTGGGTGCCGAGCGCGTTGTCCAGGGGGTCGGATCCGGTACCCGCGAGCGGGTTGAGCTTCAGCTGCTTGAGCGGCCCGATCCCGCCCGCGGAGACCTCCTCCACCGCCCGGAGCACTCCCGCACCGGCCGCCGGCAGATTGTCCGACGCCTGCGGCACGGGGACCGGTGCCGCGCTCGCCGTCGCCGCGCCGCCGATACCGAGCGCCGTGCCCGCGACGGAGACCGTCAGTCCCGCGCGCAGCAGGGCGCGGGAGAGGTGCTTGGAGGCTGTTGCGTGCCGTGCCATGGGTACCGCCCATATCCTCTTGAGTAATCAGATGCCCACGTAGCGTAGTTGAGGTGCGATGCGGGTACCAAAGCCCTACCCTTCGGGTCGCCCGGGCGGCCCAATGCCGCACACTGGTCTCTCGTGAGTTCCCATCCCCCGATACCCACCCGGGTCGTGCTGCTCTCCGGCCCCTCCGGTTCAGGCAAGTCGTCGTTCGCCGCCCGCTCCGGGCTGCCCGTCCTGTGCCTCGACGACTTCTACAAGGAGGGCGACGACCCGACACTGCCGCAGGTCCCCGGCAGCAGCGACATCGACTGGGACTCCCCCGCGTCCTGGGACTCGGACGCCGCCCTCGCCGCCATCGAGCAGCTGTGCCGCACGGGACGTACGAGCGTTCCCGTCTATGACATCTCCACGAGCTCGCGTACGGGCGAGAGCGCGATGGACATCGAGCGCACACCGCTGTTCATCGCGGAGGGGATCTTCGCCGCGGACATCGTGGAGCGGTGCCGGGAGACCGGCGTGCTCGCCGACGCGATCTGCCTCCGGGGCCGGCCTTCCACCACTTTCCGGCGGCGGCTGCTGCGGGATCTGCGCGAGGGACGCAAGTCCGTGCCGTTCCTGCTGCGGCGCGGCTGGCGGCTGATGCGCGCCGAACGCGCCATCGTCGCGCGGCACACCGGGCTGGGCGCCCACCCGTGCGGGAGGGACGAGGCGTTGGGGCGGGTCGCCGCCGCGGCGGCCGGGCGGTGCGTGAAGGCGCGGGGAGCCGTTCTCTAGGCGACAGCGACACCAAAAGGCGGCATCGCAAGGCGGTACCGCAAAGCGGCACCAACAGACGACACCAAAAGTCGCCCCAAAGCAGAAGGACCGGAAAGACCCCCCGGCCTTCCGGTCCTGCCACTTTTCCCCCGCGGATCCCCCGTGATCCCCGTTTGTCCCCCGTGTTCCCCCCTGCTCGCCGCGTCCCCCCGGAGCGGCGCCCCCGTGATCCCTAGGCGACCAACTCGCCGAAGGACTCTTCCTGGTCACGGCCGAAGCTGAGGACGTCGTCCTCGCGCAGCCGGCGCAGGGAGCGCCAGATGCTGGACTTCACCGTGCCCACGCTGATGTCGAGGATGTCCGCGATCTCGGGGTCCGTGCGGCCCTCGTAGTAACGCAGGACCAGCATCGTCCGCTGCAGTTCGGGGAGGCGGGCCAGGGCCTGCCAGAGAACCGCGCGGAGTTCGGTGCCACGCATCGCGTCCGTGTCGCCCGCCGTCTCCGGCAGCTCCTCGGTCGGGTATTCGTTGAGCTTGCGGCGCCGCCAGGCGCTGATGTGCAGGTTGGTCATGGTGCGGCGGAGGTAACCGCCGACCGCGGCCTTGTCGCTGATCCTGTCCCAGGCCCGGTACGTCGAGAAGAGGGCGCTCTGGAGCAGGTCCTCGGCCTCGAAACGGTCACCGGTCAGGTGATAGGCGGTTGCGTACAGGGAGGCACGACGCTCCTGGACGTAGGCGGTGAACTCCGCCTCCGACGCAGTGGTGCGCTCCCCCGTTTCCTCCCTGTACGCGGCTCCCCCGTGAGCCCCCCCATCGGTACCGCCGTTGTCCCCGTGGGTTTCCCCCCGGAACGCGTCAACCACCGTCATGTACGCGGTGTGCTGACGCCCGGTGCCGCGAGCGCACCCCCGCCCGCTCACGGCACCGGACTTCTCGTGCCTCTCGGCGGTCCGGATCACGTCGTGGAGTCGCGTGATTACTGCGCTTGAGCTGGTGCTGTGCAGTGAGTTCATCTCGCGCCCCCCGTCGGTGGTGTCCGGCTTTTCCGTGTGACCAAAACTCTGCACGACCCACTTCATGACGGTGTCCGCCGACTGTCACAGGCCTGCAACAGCCCTTCCATGTGTGGGGGAGACGTGTGGATCAGGGCCCTGCCGCCCCTTTGGGAGCCCCGGGGAGCACCAACAGTCGAACTGTGCCCTTGCCATGGGACAGAATGACGTCCGTGCCTTCCCTGTTGCTGATCGAGGACGACGACGCCATCCGTACGGCCCTTGAGCTTTCGCTCACCCGCCAAGGGCATCGGGTGGCTACTGCTGCCACCGGCGAGGACGGCCTGAAGCTGCTCGGCGAGCAGCGGCCGGACCTGATCGTGCTGGATGTGATGCTGCCGGGCATCGACGGCTTCGAGGTGTGCCGTCGCATCCGGCGCACCGACCAGTTGCCGATCATCCTGCTCACCGCGCGCAGCGATGACATCGACGTGGTCGTCGGCCTGGAGTCCGGCGCCGACGACTACGTGGTCAAACCCGTGCAGGGGCGGGTGCTCGACGCCCGTATCCGCGCGGTTCTGCGGCGCGGCGAGCGCGAGGCCAATGACGCGGCGACGTTCGGTTCGCTCGTCATCGACCGCGCCGCGATGACCGTCACGAAGAACGGCGAGGACCTCCAGCTGACGCCGACCGAACTGCGGCTCCTTCTGGAACTGAGCCGCAGGCCGGGACAGGCTCTGTCGCGGCAGCAGTTGCTGCGCCTGGTGTGGGAGCACGACTACCTCGGCGACTCCCGGCTCGTCGACGCGTGTGTGCAGCGGCTGCGCGCGAAGGTGGAGGACGTGCCGTCCTCGCCGACACTGATCCGTACGGTCCGCGGGGTCGGCTACCGGCTGGACACCCCTCAGTGACCAAACCGCAGGACAAGCTCCGCGGCTGGGCCGCGGCGCGCAAGGCGATACTGGCGGGGCTCCGCTTCACGAGTCTGCGGCTCCGGCTCGTGGTGGTGTTCGGCCTGGTGGCGCTCACCGCCGCCGTGACGGCTTCGGGAATCGCGTACTGGCTGAATCGCGAGGCGGTCCTGACGCGGGCGCAGGACGCGGCCCTGAAGGACTTCCAGCAGGAGATGCAGACCCGCGCCGGCGCGCTGCCGCCCAATCCGACCCAGGACGAGCTCCAGCAGGCCGCGGGGACGATGGCCAACAGCAGCCAGCGCTACAGCGTGCTCCTGATCGGGGAGAACACCGACGGCGACCCGATCGTCGGCTACTCCGACCTGGACGCCTTCACGCTCGCCGACGTGCCCAAGTCGCTGCGCAAGACGGTGAACAAGGAGCAGCCGCTCACCTCGAGCAACAAGAGCCCGTATCACCTGTACTGGCAGCGGACCGTCGACAACGGCACCCCGTATCTCGTGGGCGGCGCCAAGGTCATCGGCGGCGGGCCGACCGGTTACATGCTCAAGTCGCTTGAGCCGGAGGCGAAGGACCTGAGCTCGCTCGGCTGGTCCCTGGCGATCGCGACGGGGCTCGCGCTCATCGGTTCCGCGCTGCTCGCGCAGGCCGCGGCGACCACCGTGCTCAAGCCCGTGCACCGGCTCGGAGTTGCCGCGCGGCGGCTCGGCGAGGGCAAACTCGACACGCGCCTGAGGGTGTCGGGCACGGATGAACTGGCCGATCTGTCCCGCACGTTCAACCGGACCGCGGAGAGCCTGGAGAAGAAGGTCGACGACATGAGCGCCCGCGACGAGGCGTCGCGGCGCTTCGTCGCCGACATGTCGCACGAGCTGCGTACGCCGCTCACCGCGATCACCGCGGTGACGGAGGTGCTCGAGGAGGAGCTGGACGCGGAGACCGGCAGCGTCGATCCGATGATCGAGCCCGCCGTACGCCTGGTGGTCAGCGAGACCCGCCGGCTCAACGACCTGGTGGAGAACCTGATGGAGGTGACCCGCTTCGACGCGGGCACGGCCAGGCTCGTCCTGGACTACGTCGACATCGCCGACCAGATCACGGCCTGCATCGACGCCCGTGCCTGGCTCGACGCGGTCGAGCTCGACGCGGAGCGCGGGATCATGGTGCGGCTCGACCCGCGCCGTCTCGACGTCATCCTGGCGAATCTCATCGGCAACGCCCTCAAGCACGGCGGCTCTCCGGTGAAGGTCTCGGTGCGCATCGCGGGCGACAAGCTCGTCATCGCGGTGCACGACGGAGGGCCCGGCATCCCCGAGGGCGTCCTTCCGCACGTCTTCGACCGCTTCTACAAGGCGAGCGCGTCCCGGCCGCGCTCGGAGGGCAGCGGTCTGGGGCTCTCCATCGCCCTGGAGAACGCGCACATCCACGGCGGTGAGATCACCGCGGCGAACTCGCCGGAGGGCGGTGCGGTGTTCACGCTGTGGCTGCCGCGCGACACGTCGGCGCTGCTGCCCGCGGACGACACGGACGAGGGCACGGACGGTGACGAGGCCGTCGAGGGAGAGAAGCCATGAACCGCCGACGGCTGCGTGCCGCTCTCCTCTCCGCCGCGCTGACCGCGACGCTCGCCGGCTGCGGGATCCGCTCGACGGAGGTGCCGACGGACTTCGGTCCCGGCCCCTCGCGGGTGCCGTGCGTGATGTCCGGGTCGAGCATCGCGTCGCAGTCCACCAGCGGCGTCCCGGTGCAGGTCTTCCTGGTGTGCGCCGCCCAGCTCGTGACCGTGGACCGGTCGGTGCGCATCGCCACCGAGAAGGCGACGACCGACCGGGTCCGCATCGCCCAGGCGCTCCTCGACGAACTGGCGAAGGCCCCGTCGTCGCCGGAGAAGCAGGCGGGCTTCGCGACGGACGTACGCGGCGGGACGGTCGTCAGGGGCCCCGGGCCGGGGGACCCCGAAGACGCGCTGCGGTTCAGTACGTCGCCGGAGGACCTGTCGGCGTTCGCATTGGCACAGATCGTGTGCACCTTCGCGGACAGCGCCGCTGCGGGCGACGACCGCCAGGTGACACTCGGCGGTCCTGGCGACGATCCCCTGCGCCGCTACGAATGCACCCAGGCGGTCCGCCAGCGCCCCGGCACGGTGGCTCCGCCCACCGAGACGGTGAAGTAGCCGAACAGGACAGTCACCCTGTGCGATCAGGACAGTGCCGCGTAACGGGAGGAGATGCGCGGAACCGATCCTGCCGTTAGGCGCGTCTTGGGGGGCGTGCGTCAAGGCTCGGGCGGCCACGGGGCCGCCATCCGCTTCCGTGCGACAGGAGGATTCCTCCTCGTCGCGCACCTTCTGCTCGTCGCCTGGTTCACGCTGCGTCCACTGGACGTGGCCTGGGTCAGCGCGGCCAATCTCCAGCCGTTCGCCGGCATCAAGGCGGATCTGGCACTCGGTCCCGCGCAGGCCGCCCGGCAGCTGGGCGGCAGTCTGCTGCTGCTCGCACCGCTCGGCGTGCTGCTTCCGCTCGCCGGCGGACGGGTCCATGTCTCGCCGCTCGGTTCGCTGGTGCGGACGGTTGCGGCGGGCGCTCTCATCTCGATGGGCATCGAACTGCTCCAGACCGGGGTTCCGGGTCAGGTCGTCGACATCGACTCGCTGTTCCTGAACACGCTGGGCGTGGCCCTCGCGCACCTCGCGGTGGTACCCGCGGCCAGGGCCAGGCTCCGCCGCCGGACTGACGGGGAGCATCGCCCTGCCCTCCTGCGGGAGGACACCCCTCAGGGGCCGACCCCGACGATTCCCAGGGTCGGTATCGCACCCTAGAGCGACGCTTGGCCCGCTTTGTGAACGTAGCTTTGAGTCATCGGGGTACACGCCCCGGACCTCGGGGAACACGCCCCGGACCGCAGACCTACGGTTCACGAAGGAGCCCTCATGACCGCCCTTGCCCGCCCCTCGAACGGCCGGATGATCGGCGGAGTCTGTGCCGCCCTCGCCAAGCGCTTCGGCACCTCGGCGACCACGATGCGCGTGATCTTCGTGCTCTCGTGTCTTCTTCCCGGACCGCAGTTCCTGCTCTACATCGCCCTGTGGGTCCTGCTGCCCAGCGAGCACAAGACCCGCCAGGCCGCCTGGTGATCCGGCGGCCTCCGCTGCCGCACATGTACGCCGATGGGGCGCATCCCTGACACAGGGGTGCGCCCCATCGGCGTATGCGCGGCGGCGGGGATCAGCCGAGCGGCAGGCCGTTGAGCGGCAGGCCCTGGAGGGGCAGGCCCTGGGTGGGCAGGGCGTTGGAGACCGGCAGACCGCCGAGCAGACCGGCGGCCGGGTCGGCGGGCTTGGCCGACCTGTCGGCGGCGGGCTTGGTGCTCTCGCCGAGCTTGTCGACGGTCGGCGCGGCGGCCTGCAGGGTGCTGCCGAGCGCGTTCTGGCCGGCCTCGACGGCCTCGGGGCCACCGGCGGGCAGGTTGTCGGCGACCTGCTCCACGGGCAGCATCGCGGTGGCGGAGCCGAGCGCGTCCGTGGCGTCGGGCAGGGCCGGTGCTGCGTTGGCGGCACCCGCGCCGACGGCGGCGAAGGCGGCGCCGAGAGCGGCGACACCGAGGGTCTTGGCTGCAGACTGCTTCATCTTCAATGCGTCCTTGATGACGGGGACTTTCGAGCGGCCCATGACCGTAAACATGCAATGGGGCAGTCCGCAAACAGCGAAACAGCAAAAACGCGGCCGGGAATTAATGTTCCCGGCCGCGTCCAGATTGCGTCAATTTCTGTTACACGTCGACAGAAGCCCTGGTGGAGGCGGTCTGACGGAACAGCCATTCGGACTTCAGCTCGGCATATCCGGGCTTGATGACGTCATTGATCATGGCCAGGCGTTCATCGAAAGGAATGAACGCTGATTTCATCGCATTGACTGTGAACCACTGCATGTCGTCGAGCGTGTAACCGAAAGTGCCGACCAAATGCTCGAATTCACGGCTCATGCTGGTGCCCGACATCAGCCGGTTGTCGGTGTTCACCGTGGCCCGGAAGTGCAGCTTGCGGAGCAGGCCGATGGGGTGCTCGGCGTACGAGCTCGCGGCGCCGGTCTGGAGGTTGGAGCTGGGGCACATCTCCAGCGGGATGCGCTTGTCGCGCACGTAGCTTGCGAGGCGGCCGAGCTTGACCGTGCCGTCGTCGGCGACCTGGATGTCGTCGATGATCCGCACGCCGTGCCCGAGCCGGTCGGCGCCGCACCACTGAAGGGCCTGCCAGATGGACGGCAGGCCGAAGGCCTCGCCCGCGTGGATGGTGAAGTGGTTGTTCTCGCGCTTGAGGTACTCGAACGCGTCGAGGTGGCGGGTGGGCGGGAAGCCCGCCTCCGCGCCCGCGATGTCGAAGCCGACTACGCCGAGGTCGCGGTAGCGGTTGGCGAGTTCGGCGATCTCCAGGGCGCGGGCAGCGTGCCGCATGGCGGTGAGCAGCGCGCCCACGCGGATGCGGTGGCCGTTCGCCTTCGCGCGCCGCTCGCCCTCGCGGAAGCCTTCGTTGACGGCTTCGACGACCTCTTCGAGGGTGAGGCCCTGCTCCAGGTGCTGCTCGGGGGCGTAGCGGATCTCGGCGTAGACGACGCCGTCCTCCGCGAGGTCCTCGGCGCACTCGGCAGCGACGCGCTTGAGGGCGTCCTTCGTCTGCATCACCGCGCAGGTGTGGGCGAAGGTTTCCAGATAGCGCGGCAGCGAACCGGAGTCGGCGGCTTCCCGGAACCAGATGCCCAGCTTGTCGGGGTCGGTCTCGGGCAGGCCCTCGTACCCGGACTCGCGGGCGAGGTCGACGATCGTGCCGGGGCGCAGGCCGCCGTCGAGGTGGTCGTGCAGGAGCACCTTCGGGGCGCGGCGGATCTGTTCGGCGCTGGGCGTTTCGCGGTCCGTCTGACCGGCTTTGGTGGTCTGGCTCGTCATCTCGGCACTCTAGCGCCTACGCGCGTAGATCGCCGGGTGGATCTCACGGGTCGATACGTAACAGTGACCCCGCGGACGGGTGGCGTACACCGTTGCTTCTGACACTGTTCTGTCATGGCTCAGCAAGCGACGCCCGATTCCGCGCGCGCTGCCAGGCTCGGGCGCGTGATCGGCACCCGGCCCTCGGCGGTCAGCGGCGCGGTGCTGCTGCTTCCCGGCGGCCACGAGACCTCCGCCCGCAAGCCGTCCCCGTTCGCCGCGGGCGCGGTGCGCGCGCTCGGCCGCAGACTCGCCCTGGACGGCCGCGGCGAGGGGCTCGCGGTGCACGTCGTGCACTACCGCTGCCGCGGGTGGAACGGGGCGCAGGCGCAGCTCGCGCGGGACGCGGAGTGGGCGGCGGACGAGATCGTCCGCCTCTACGGCGACGTCTCGATCTGCCTCGCCGGCATGGACATGGGCGGCCGGGCCGCGCTGCGGGCCGGTGGTCACGATGCCGTCAACTCCGTCCTCGCGCTGGCCCCTTGGCTGCCCGAGGACGATGTGGCCGCCGCCCCCGAACCGGTGAAACAGCTCGCGGGGCGGCGGGTCCTGATCGTGCACGGCACGAACGACGAGCGGACCGATCCCGAGCTTTCGTTCCGGCTCGCGGAGCGGGCGAAGAAGGCGAACCGGGAAGTGTGCCGGTTCGAAGTCCACTCCGACCGGCACCGGTTGCACCAGCACCAGTCCGAAGTCCAGGCCCTGGCATCGGACTTCGTCATGGGATCGCTCTTCGGACACGCGTACGCCCGCCCCCTGGAGGACGCACTGGCGGCCCCGCCGCCGCTGGGCCTGCGGATGCCGCTGGCCTCCGGCTTCGGGAAGTCGATGCGGCACTGAGCCGGGCTCCTGCCGGAGCTACTCAGGCAGCAGCCGCCCCCGCCTGCCGAGCAGGAACTTCTTGAACGCCGCCACCGGCGGAGTATCCGGGTGGCCGTCCAGCCAGGCGACGCCGATCTCCCGTACCGCCCGCTGGCCCGTCACCGTCAGCTCCACGACTCCGGGGCGCGGGACGGCCGGAGGCGGGAGCAGGGCCACGCCGAGGCCCGCCGCCACCAGGCCCCGCAGCGTCTCCGCCTCCTCGCCCTCGAACGCGATCCGCGGCTTGAAGCCCGCCTCCTGGCAGAGGTCGTCCGTGATGCGGCGCAGGCCGTAGCCCGGTTCGAGGGTCACGAAGGCCTCCTCCGCCGCCTCCGCGAGGCGCACCCGCTTCCGCGATGCCAGACGGTGCTCGTCCGGCACGACCAGGCGCAGCCGCTGCTCGTCGAGGCGGCGGGCCACCAGATCGGGAGCGTCCGGCACGGGCGAGGTCAGGCACAGGTCGAGCTCCCCCGCCCGCAGCCGCTCGATCATCGCCTCCCCGTAGTTCTGTACGAGGCTGAAGCGGACCCTGGGGTGATCGGCCCGGAAGGCGCGGATCAGGCCGGGCACGGTCTCCGACCCCATCGTGTGGAGGAACCCGAAGGCCACCTTGCCCGACGCCGGGTCCGCGTCCGCCCGTACGGACTCCGCGGCCCGCTCCACCTCGCCCAGCGCCCGCTCGACGGAGGCGAGGAACGTACGGCCCGCCGGGGTGAGGGACACCGTGCGGCCGTGGCGCGCGAACAGGTCGACGCCCAGATCCTGTTCGAGGCGCACCAGCGCGCGCGACAGGGTCGACTGCGGCACCTGCATCTCCTGCGCGGCCCGCGTCACGTGCTCCGTGCGCGCGACCCCCGCGAAGTACGCGAGGCGCGGCGAGAGCAGCGCGGACCAGGACTCCGGGGTCAGCTCGGCCGGCCCGGAGGCCGCCGCGCCGATGTCTCCTACGTAACTGCTCTGCGACAGACGCCGCTCTGTACTGCTG
>NZ_JBNNJZ010000054.1:0-31923 GCF_050270335.1 Streptomyces sp. NPDC059900 | reverse complement strand
ACGGCCCCCACGCACCGGCACCCGGCATCGATACGGGAGGGGACGTGTCGGTATTTCCGCCCGGAGCACGGTTCGCAACACTCCCCAGCCGAAGCGACCAGACGGCGCCCACCCGATGGCGAGGACGGACATACCGGCGCGGCCCCGCACCCACCCACGGAGGGAAGCCGTACCACCCCCGGCGCACGCCCCAAGTGCAGGCCGCCCCCATAGCGCTCCGCCCGCCGGAGGTCTATCGTACGGGCCCAAACGAAAAGAAGAGCCCACAGCGCCCGAAGGAGCAGCCACATGGCCGGAGTTCAAGGATTCTTCCCGCCCAGGACCGCGACGGGCCGCTCCTCGCTCATCCCGGCCCCGCCCTGGCACTACTCGGGAGACCTCCTCACCGTCGAGTACCGCACCGACCCCGCCAGGGTCCGCGAACTCCTCCCCGCACCGCTCGAACCCGCCGCCGACGACCCCGGCGCCGTCGCCCTCATCTGGGCAGACTGGCAGTCCTGCGGAGACTCCAGGGAAGAGCTGCTCGACCCCGTGCGGGCCCAGTACAAGGAGTGCTTCGCCGTCGTGCGCTGCGGCTACCGCGGACGTACCTACTCCCGCTGCGTCTACATCTGGGTCGACAAGGACTTCGCCGTCGCCCGCGGCATCCACCAGGGCTACCCGAAGAAGCTCGGCTCGATCCACCTCACCCGGCCGCACCCCTTCGGCCCCGCGCCCCGCATCGAGGCGGGCGCCGCCTTCGGGGCCACCCTCGCCGCCGCCGACCGCCGCATCGCCCAGGCGACGGTCACCCTGCGCGAACCCGCCGAGACGAACGGCTTCGTCAACGCCCACCCCATGGCCCACCACCGCCAACTCCCCGCCATAGAGGGGAAGGGGTTGGCCCTCGACGAGCTCATCGCGTCCGGCGCGGCTTCCTTCGAGGGCGGCCGGCCCTGGTCGGGCGAGGCCGAACTCGACCTCTTCGACGCGCCCACGGAGGAACTGGCCGCGCTGACGATCGAGGAGCCGATCGGCGCGTACTACCGCCAGGTGGGCGTGACCTGGAACGGCGGAACGCTCCTGGAGCGGGGCTTGTAGAAGCGAAGCACGCGCGCCCCGCCCTACTTCCCCGCAGCCGACCCGATCCCCGCATACGTCTGCGGACGAGCCCTGCGCAGCCACGCCCCCCACAACACTCCCGCCGCAGCGGCGACGAGGATCAGGGAAGGCAGGATCCACCGCAGCGGATTGCCGGACGAAACCCCCAGCTGGACGCTGAAGTTGGTCAGTGCGAGCCAGAAGATGACGGCGAGCGCGACACCCGACAGGAGCGGCGCGACGAGCCGGTTCCACAGGGGCTCGCTCGACTCGTTCAGCTCGCGTCGGCGGACGAAGTAGGCGATGACCGAGGCGGACGTGGCGAGCAGCAGCAGGATCACGCCGAGTGCGCCGAGGTTGGTCAGCCACGTGAAGACGTCCATCACCGGATCGCGCCCCGCGAGCGCGAAGACGCCGATGACGACGAGCGTCAGAGCCGTCTGGAGCAGCGATCCCCTGTGCGGCGACCCGTGCCGTGGGTGGATCACCCCGAGCCCGCGAGGCAGTACACCCTCCCGGCCGAGTGAACGGACGTACCGGGCGACGGCGTTGTGGAAGGAGAGCAGCGCGGCGAGGAGGCTGGTGATGAGGAAGAGCTGCGCGAAGTCGGAGAAGGCCGGGCCCAGGCCGCTGGTGCGGTCACCGAGGAAGAACAGCATCTCCGGGCCCTGCTCGGCGGCGACCTTCGTGGCCTGTCCGGTGCCCGCGCCGCTGATCATGGCCCAGGCGGTGGCCGCGTAGAAGACGCCGATGAGTCCGACGGCGATATAGGTGGCGCGCGCCACCGTGCGGCGCGGATCACGACACTCCTCGCTGTACAACGCCGCCGACTCGAAGCCCATGTACGCGGCGAAGACGCAGCACAGCGCGACCCCGAGCGCGCCGTCCGTGGCGGCGCCCCAGGTGAGCGGTGCGGTGGAGACGCCCTGCGGGGCGTCGGCGAACTGCCCGACGTCGAAGACGAGCACGGTGCCGAACTCGAACACGAGCAGTACGGCAAGCACCTTCACGCCCAGGTCCACGCGCCGGTAGCCCAGCGCCCCCACGACCACCGTGCACGCGATGACCAGCGCCCACCAGGGGATGCCGACGCCCGTCTTGGAGTCGATGAACTGCGCGGTCGTCGCCCCGAAGAGCCCCGCGATGCCGATCTGCATGGCGTTGTACGCGAGCAGCGCGACGAAGGCCGCGCCGACACCGGCGGTACGCCCGAGCCCCTGCGCCGTGTACGCGTAGAACGCCCCGGCGCCCGTGATGCGCCGGCTCATCGCCGCGTACCCCGCGCTGAACAGGGCGAGGACGACGCCGATGAGGAGGTAGAGCAGGGGTATGCCGAGGATCCCCGTGACGCCGAGGGACTGCGGTACACCGCCCGCCGCCACGGTGAGCGGGGCCGAGGCCGCGACGACGAAGAAGACGATGCCGGTGACGCCGATGCGGCGCTCGGGCGCGGAGGCGGAGGAGAGGGGCGGCGCGGGCGCAGGCGTGCCGTGGTGATCGATGGCCATACCGGGACTCCGGGGAGGGGAGGGCGTATCCAGCGGAAACGCGTTATCGTTTGAGCCCGTACGAATTCGAGTGGCGCTGATGGTACGGACGCGTATGCGCCCCGGCAAGAGGTCTTGGCACACTGTGGCCGTCGGCCGGAGCCGCGGTGGACGCGCGAGGTACGAGAACGAGGAGATACGGACGTGACGGGCTACCGCACCATCCGCGAGACCGAGAAGGCGGTCCGGGCCAAGCTCGGCGGCACCCCCGTCAAGCACGAGCAGATGGCCGCCGTCTCGAACATCTACCGCGCGGCGTCGGCCGTCCGGCAGCACTTCGAGAACTCCGTGCTGCGGGGGGCCGAGCTGACGTGGACGTCGTTCGTGGTGCTGTACGTCGTCTGGATCTGGGGGGAGATGGAGACGCGGTACGTCGCCGAGGAGGCGGGCATCTCCAAGGGCACCCTGACCGGGGTCGCCCGCACGCTGGCGGGGCGCGGGCTCCTGGAGCGCCGGGGGCACCCCGACGACGGGCGGCTCGCGCTGCTGCGGCTCACGGAGGAGGGGGAGCGGTTGATGGAGAAGGTGTTCCCCGCCTTCAACGCGGAGGAGGCGTTTGTCGCCGACGGTCTGACGGACGAGGAGTGCAGGACGCTGGCGGACCTGCTGCGGAAGATCGTCGTGCAGACGGAGGAGCGGGGGGAGGAGCGGCGGTTGGAGCTGCTCGACGGGGGCGAGCCGACTCCCCGCCGCAGCGGGCGGCGCCCCAAGGCGTGAGCCGGCCCGGACTCCGGGGCCCCGTCGATCACCGGCTCCGCCGAGTTCGTCCTCACACGCCGGACGGGCTGAAATCCTCCGTCAGCGCCGCTCGGACCAGTGCCGCTCGCACCAGCGCCCCGAACAGCCCCTGCTGGGCCGTGTCCGACGCCGCCGTGTCCTCCGGGTGCCACTGAATGGCCGCGAACCACCCCTCCCCACCAGGGAGTTCGAGCGCCTCCACCGTCCCGTCAGCCGCCCACGCCGTGGCCACGAGCCCCCGCCCGATCACCTCCACGCACTGATGGTGGAAGCACGAGACGGACACCGTCCCCGCGCCGCCCAGCGCACGCGCCACCACGGAACCGGACGCCACCCGCACGGGGTGCACCACATGCCGATGCGCCCCGGCCCCCGACCCCTCCGTCCCGCCCATGTCCTGCCGAAGCGACCCCCCGAGCGCGACGTTCACCACCTGCAACCCCCGGCAGACCGCCAGCAGGGGCAGGCCGCAGGCCAGCGCGGACCGTGCGAGGGCGAGGTCGAACGCGTCCTGGGCGTCGTCCACGTCGTACACGGCCCCGTGCACCCCGGCGCCGTCCTCCGCGTACCGCCACGGCGCCAGGTCACCGCCCCCCGGCAGCAGCAGCCCGTCGCAGCGGGCGAGCCGTGCCGCCGCGTCGTCCGGCGGACCCGGCAGCATCATGAATGGCTCGCCCCCGGCCCGGAACACCGCCTCCGCCAGCGCCCGCGCCGTCACCACGGCCTCGTACCGGAGCGCGGAAGCCGTCGCCGCGTGGCGCTGCGGCAGGGCGATGAGCGGGCGTGGCCTCAAAGCCGGATCCATGTCGTCTTCAGCTCCGTGTATTTCTCCATCGCGTGCACCGACTTGTCCCGCCCGTTCCCCGACTGTTTGTAGCCGCCGAACGGCACGGCCATGTCCCCCTCCTCGTAGCAGTTGACCCACACCGTCCCGGCCCGCAGGCGTCGGGCCACCGTGTGTGCGGTCGACAGGTCCGAGGTCCACAGGCCGGCCGCGAGTCCGTACTCGGTGTCGTTGGCGAGTGCGACCGCCTCGTCCAGCGAGCCGAAGGTGAGGACGGAGAGGACCGGGCCGAAGATCTCCTCGCGGGCGAGCGGCATGTCCGGGGTGACGCGGTCGAAGACGGTCGGCGCGAAGTAGCTGCCGCCGGGGACGACTTCGCGTCGTACGCCCCCGGCCCGCAGCCGCGCGCCGTCCGCCTCGCCCCGTCGTACGTGCTCCTGCACGGAGTCCGCCCGGGCCGCGCCCGCGAGGGCGCCCATCTCCGTGGCGGGGTCCAGGGGATCGCCCACCCGCAGGGTCCCGGCGCGTTCGACGACCGCCGCCGTGACTTCCTCCGCCACCGACTCGTGGACGAGCAGCCGCGAGGGCGCCGTGCACATCTCGCCCTGGTTGAAGAAGATGCCCCAGGCGGCGGTGGCCGACGCCGCCGCGAGGTCGGGGGCGTCGGGCAGGATGATGTTGGGGGACTTGCCGCCCAGTTCCAGCCAGACGCGCTTGAGGTTGGAGTCGGCCGCGTAGTGCAGGAAGCGGCGGCCCACCGCCGTGGAGCCGGTGAAGGCGATGACGTCCACGTCGGGGTGGATGCCGAGCGCGCGGCCCGCGGTCGGGCCGCCGCCCGCGACGACGTTCAGGGCGCCGGGCGGCAGCCCCGCCTCGTCGGCGAGGCGGCCGAGCAACAGGGCCGACAGGGGCGTGAGTTCGGAGGGTTTCAGGACCACCGTGCAGCCGGCCGCCAGAGCCGGGGCGATCTTCCAGGCGGCCAGGGTCAGGGGGAAGTTCCACGGGACCACCGCGCCGACGACGCCGGACGGCTCGCGGGTGACGAGGGCGAGCGCGTCGGCTCCGGCGTGCGGGGCGGTGTCGGTCAGCTTGTCGGCGAGCTGGCCGTACCAGCGGAAGGTGTACGCCAGGGCGCGCAGTTCGACGTCGTACGACTCCGTGATGGGCTTGCCGTTCTCCAGGGTGATCGTGAGGGCGAGGGCGGAGCGGTGCTCTTCGACGAGAGCGGCGATCCGCTGGAGGGTCCGGCCCCGGTCCTCGGGGGAGAGGCGCGGCCAGGGGCCCGTGTCGAAGGCGCGGCGGGCGGCGGCCACCGCCAGGTCCACCTCCTTCTCGCCCGCGTCCGCGACCAGGGCGAGCGTGCGGCCGTCGCGCGGCGAGACGACGGGGAACGTGCTTCCCGGGCCGTCCGCGTCGGCGCCCGCGATGCGGTGCCGGGTGGGGAGCGCGATCGCTTCGGCCCGCTGTGTCCAGTCCTGGTGGCTGCTGGTGGCCAGGGCGTCGTCCGGCATGGAGGCCTCCCGGGAATCTCGTTTGAGTTCAAACGGTAGCCGAACCGGGCGGTCCGATCGAGGGGTTGACCCCGCCGTCCCGCCGCTCCTAATGTTGTTTGGGTTCAAACGAACTGGAGGAAGTCATGGCTCCCCCCGCTCCCGCGCCACCGGCGAATCCCCCGCACACGGCGATCGTCGCCGGAGTCCCAGTCGACACCCGGCACTGGATCGGCGGAGAGCGCGTCGCCTTCGCCGCCGAGGCCGCGCCCGCCTCCGCCACCTTCACCGATCACTCGCCCATCGACGGCTCCCCGCTCGCCGAGATCGCCCGCGGTGGCGCCGCGGAGGCGCGGGCCGCCGTGGCCGCCGCCCGCGCGGCCTTTCCCGGCTGGGCCGCCACCCCGCCCGCCGAGCGCGCCCGGCTCCTGCACGCCGTCGCCGACGGAGTCGAGGCCCGCACCGAGGACCTCGCCGCCGTCGAGACCGCCGACAACGGCGCACTCCTGCGCTCCCACCGCCGCGGTGTCATGCCCCGCGTCGCCCACAACCTCCGCTACTTCGCCGACCGCCTCCTCGCCCTGGCCCACGACGACTTCGAGACCAGGGGCCACACGAACCACGTGAGCTGGGACCCGGCGGGCCCCGCCGTGCTCATCACGCCGTGGAACGCCCCGCTGATGCTGGCCAGCTGGAAGATCGCGCCCGCGCTCGCCGCGGGGAACACCGTCGTGCTCAAGCCCGCCGAGTGGACCCCGCTGACCGCCTCGCTCTTCGCGGACATCGCGCACGAGGCGGGGCTGCCCGCCGGGGTCCTCAACGTGGTGCAGGGCTACGGCACGGAGGTGGGCGAACCCCTGGTCGCCGACCCCGGCGTGCGCCGGATCAGCTTCACCGGGTCCGTGCCCACCGCCCGGCGGATCGCCGCGGCCTCGGCCGCGCACCTCGTGCCGTGCAGCTTCGAACTGGGCGGCAAGTCCCCGCTGCTCGTTTTCGCCGACGCGGACCTGGAACTCGCGGCCGACCTCGCCGTCGAGCAGTTCGACAACGCGGGGCAGGTCTGCCTGGCGGCCACCCGCATCCTGGTCGAGGAGTCCGTACGGGATGAGTTCCTCGGTCACTTTCTTGACCGGGTAACGAAGTTGACCCAGGGAGACCCGCGCGACGAGGCCACCGGCATAGGGCCCAACATCCACCCCCGGCACGTCGAGCGCGTCGACGGATTCGTGCGGCGCGCCCTGGACGCGGGCGCGAAGGCCGTCACCGGCGGCGGCCGCAACACCGCCCTCGGCGGGAACTACTACCTCCCCACGCTCCTCACCGACGTCGCGCAGGACTCCGAGATCGTGCAGGAAGAGGTCTTCGGGCCCGTCCTCACCCTCCAGGCCTTCCCCGACGGCGACGAGGACGAGGCCGTGCGCCTCGCCGACGACACCCGCTTCGGCCTCGCCGCCACCCTCGTCACCGGAGACCGCGAACGCGCCCGCCGGATCAGCGCACGGCTCGTCGCCGGCACGGTCTGGGTCAACTGCTTCTTCGTACGCGACCTTTCCGCGCCCTTCGGCGGCTCCCGCGATTCGGGGATCGGGCGCGAGGGCGGCGACTGGTCCTTCGACTTCTACTGCGACCTCAAGAACACCGTGACCGCGCCGAAGGGATGGGCCCGCCATGGGTGAGATCGTCGGGGCGGGGCTCCTCGCCCACGTGCCCACCATCGTGCTGCCCGAGAAGACCCGCAAAGAGCTCAACGAAGGCCGCGAGATCAGCCTCGTCCCCGGACTGCGACGACTGCGCGAAGAGGTCTTCGAGACCGTCGACCATGACACCGTCGTCGTCCTCGACTCGCACTGGGCCACCACGGTCGAGTTCGTCGTCTCCGCGCACGCGCGCCGCGCCGGTCTCTTCACCTCGGAGGAGCTGCCGCGCGGCATGTGCAGGATGCCGTACGACTATCCCGGCGACCCCGAACTGGCCGACTCCATCGCGCGGTTCGCCGACCGGCACGAGACCTGGATCACCCCGATCGACGACCCGTTCCTGCCGGTCCACTACGCCACGATCAACCTCTGGAAGTACCTGGGCGAAGGCCTCCCGGACAAGAAGTGGCTCTCCGTCGGCGTCTGCCAGACCGGCGACACCGAGGACCACCTGCGGCTCGGCCGCGCGCTCGCCGACGGGATCGCCGCACTGCCCGGCCGCAGGGTCCTGCTCATCGCCTCCGGCGCGCTCTCGCACACCTTCTGGCCGCTGCGGCAGCTGCGCGCCCACGAGTCGAGCGAGCCGGCCCACATCCGTACGCCCGAGGCACGGGCCGCCGACGAGCGGCGCATCGCATGGCTCGAAGACGGCGACCACGCGGAAGTCCTGCGCACCATGCCGGAATTCCTCGCCCACAAGCCCGAGGCGCGCTTCGGCCACTACCTGATGATGATCGGTGCTCTCGGAGAAGAGCAGTGCTCCGCACCCGGCCGCCCCTTCAGCGACTACGAGAACTCGGTCGGCACCGGCCAGATGCACCTGTGGTTCGACCGCCCCGCCGACGGCTGGACCGGCACCCGGCACGAACGCGGCCGCGGCAAGCACACCGAGAGTGAGGCCTCCCTCGCATGACGAAGACCGTCGAGTACCGCCGCATCCTCCTCGAAGGCGCCACGACCCGGGTGGTGCGGGAAGGGGACGAACTGGTCGCCGCCGACGGGCGCCGCGTGAAGGCGTCCGAGGCGCACCACCTCCCTCCCGTGCTCCCCTCCAAGGTGATCGCCGTCCACCTCAACCACCGCAGCAGGGTCGAGGAGTTCGGCGTGCGGCTGCCGCCCGCGCCCACCTACTTCCACAAGCCCGTCTCCGCGCTGAACGCGCACGGCGGCGCGGTCGTCCGCCCCGAAGGCTGCAAGTACCTCAACTACGAGGGCGAGATCGGCATCGTCGTCGGCCGCACCTGCCGCAACGTCGACCCCGCCGACGCGGGCGCGTACATCGCGGGCTACACCGTCGCCAACGACTACGGCCTGCACGACTTCCGCGACACCGACGCCGGTTCGATGCTCCGGGTCAAGGGCTCGGACACGCTCTGCCCGCTGGGCCCCGGTCTCGTCACCGGCTGGGACTTCCGCTCCAAGTACCTGCGGACGTACGTCAACGGAGAGCTCGTACAGGACGGTTCGACGGACGAGATGCAGTGGGACATGCACTATCTCGTCGCCGACATCGCCCGCACGATCACGCTGGAGCCCGGCGACGTGCTCCTGTCCGGCACCCCCGCCAACTCCCGGCCCGTCCGGCCGGGAGACGTCGTCGAGGTCGAGGCCGAGGGCCTTGGCCGCCTCACGAACCACATCGTCACCGGCCCCACGGCCATCCGCGCCGACGTCGGCGCGCAGCCCACGGAGTCCGAGGAGGTCGTCTCGACGGCCTTCGGAGGCGACTGGGAGTTCCGCGGCCAGCGGCCTCCCCGCCGCTGAACCCCCCCCACTGCCAAAGGAGTTCACATGCTCAAGGTGACCGTCGACCTGGACGTCTGCCAGGACCACGGACAGTGCGTCTTCGCCGCGCCGGACGTCTTCAAGCTCGACGAGGACGGCCGTCTCGCGTACGTCGAAACGCCCGACGAGGCCCTGCGCGCCGACGTGGAGGACGCCGCCGACGTCTGCCCGCTCCAGGCCATCCGGATCGAGGGCTGACCCGCCGTGGCACCGGCGGGATCAGCGGGATCAGCGGGTTCGGCGGGCATCGCCGTCGTGGGCGCGTCGCTCGGCGGCCTGCGGGCGGCCGAACAGCTGCGCGCGGCGGGCTGGCAAGGGGCGATCACGGTGTACGGGGACGAACCCCACCTCCCGTACAACCGGCCCCCGCTGTCCAAGGAGGTACTGGCGGGCGAGGCCCCCGCCGCCGCCACGGCGCTGCGCCGGCGCCCCAGCACCGACGACGTGGACTGGCGGCTCGGCACGGCGGTGGCGTCCGCCGACCTGTCCGCGCGCACGCTCACCCTGGCCGACGGATCGGTCCACGGGTACGAGGGCCTGGTGGCCGCCACAGGGGTGCGGCCACGCAGGCTTCCCCTGACCGGAGGGCCGCCCCGGCACGTCGTACGGACGCTTGAGGACTCGGGGGCGCTGCGCACCGAGCTGGCGGACGGCGTGCGGGTCCTGGTGATCGGCTCCGGTTTCATCGGCTGCGAGGTGGCGGCCACCGCCCGCAAGGCGGGCTGCGAGGTGACGGTGGTCGCACCGGAGGCCGAGCCGATGATGCTCGCGGTGGGGGAGGAGCCGGGGCGGGTGCTGCGACGGCGGCACGAGGCGCGGGGGGTGCGGTTCCGGATGGGACGGCTCGTCGCCGGGCTGACGGCCGGGGGCGCGGTGCTCGACGACGGCACCGAGTGCGCGGCCGATGTCGTCATCGAGGCGGTCGGTTCGCTGCCGAACGCGGAGTGGCTGGCGGCGGGCCAGGCGGCCGGGGACGGCCTCGACCTGACGGACGGCGTCCTGTGCGACGAGCATCTGCGGATCGGGGGGCTCGCGCACGCGGTGGCCGTGGGGGACGTGGCGCGCTTCCCGAACCCCCGCTACGGGAGGCTCGCGCGGCGGGTCGAGCACTGGTCGATGCCTTCGGACTGCGCGCGGCACGGGGCGCGGGTACTTGTGGCGGGCCTCGGGGGCAGGGAGCACGGCCTGGCGCCGTTCGCGCCGCTGCCGTCCTTCTGGAGCGATCAGTTCGATGTGCGGGTGCAGTCGTTCGGGCTGCCGGGGGCGGGGGACGAGGTCCGGCTGCTCGCGGGGGAGCCCGGTGCGGGGGATGCGGGGGACAGGGAAGGCGCCGGGGAGGGGGATGTGGTCTACGGCTACTACCGGGGCGACCGGATGGTGGGGGTGGTGTCCCTGGGCGGATCCAGGGCCGCGGCCCTGGCGGGGCGCTATCGGGGGGAGCTGATGGCTCTGCCGGACGAGGCCCGGAAGTCGCCGGCGTTCTGATGATCGCGGGAGATCTGGCCGGAAGACTGCGCTCGTCGCAGGGGCGCGCGCAGGGCTCCGCTCGCCGCTCGTGGCCGTTCGCCGCCCGAGTGGAGGTCGTCGCCTCGTGTCCGTCTCGAACCGCGTCCGGATGCTGACATCCGGCCGCTTCAAACGGCGTGATTCTCGCCACCCCTGATATGGCTTGCGCTCAGATGAGCGGATCAAGGGCGACTCCGCTTCTTCAAGGGGTGGCACTCAGTGCCACTGCTCGATCATTCATGAGGTGAACTCACATCTGAGGATCTTGCGCTCATCTGAGCGAATCCCAGGTTCTACGGGGGTGGAGTCTTCAAGAGTTGAATGAATAATCTCCGAGCCGGCTACCGCTCAGTTACTTTCGATCTACTGGCGGACGGGTGGTTACAGCCGTATGACGCGCAAGTGGACGTACCCAGGTGCCTTCGATCTGGGTATGTTCCTCGCCGTCAGGGCAGCCACCGAGTCCTCGAGGAGTCGAGACCCGTGTCGGAAAACAAAGTTCCCCACGTAGCGCAGAACGACGAGAGCGATGCGAGCGATGCGGCCGTGAAGTTCGTTTATGACTTCACCGAGGGCAACAGGGACCTCAAGGACCTCCTCGGCGGAAAGGGCGCGAACCTCGCCGAGATGACCAACCTCGGGCTGCCCGTCCCTCCGGGCTTCACGATCACCACAGAGGCCTGCAAGTCCTACCTCGCCAGCGGCGAGGAGCCGGTCGAGCTGCGCGACGAGGTGAGTGCGCACCTCGACGCCCTCGAGAAGAAGATGGGCAAGAAGCTCGGTCAGGCCAATGACCCGCTGCTCGTCTCGGTCCGCTCGGGCGCCAAGTTCTCGATGCCCGGCATGATGGACACCGTCCTGAACATCGGGCTCTCCGACAAGTCGGTGACGGGCCTGGCCAAGCAGTCCGGCGACGACCGCTTCGCGTGGGACTCCTACCGCCGCCTCATCCAGATGTTCGGCAAGACCGTCCTGGACGTCGACGGCGAGCTCTTCGAGGACGCCCTGGAGGCCGCCAAGGCCGCCAAGAAGGTCACGGTCGACACCGACCTGGAGGCCGGCGACCTGAAGAAGCTGGTCACGAAGTTCAAGAAGATCGTCAAGACCGAGGCCGGGCGCGACTTCCCGCAGGACCCGCGCGAGCAGATGGACCTCGCGATCCGCTCGGTCTTCGAGTCGTGGAACACCGACCGCGCCAAGCTCTACCGCCGCCAGGAGCGCATCCCCGGCGACCTGGGCACCGCGGTCAACATCTGCTCCATGGTCTTCGGCAACCTCGGCCCGGACTCCGGCACGGGCGTCGCGTTCACCCGCGACCCGGCCAGCGGCCACCAGGGCGTGTACGGCGACTACCTGACGAACGCGCAGGGCGAGGACGTGGTGGCGGGCATCCGCAACACCGTCCCGCTCGCCGATCTGGAGCAGATCGACAAGAAGTCGTACGACCAGCTCATGCAGATCATGGAAACCCTCGAAACGCACTACAAGGACCTGTGCGACATCGAGTTCACCATCGAGCGCGGCCAGCTGTGGATGCTCCAGACCCGCGTCGGCAAGCGCACCGCCGGTGCCGCCTTCCGCATCGCGACGCAGCTCGTCGACCAGGGCCTGATCGACGAGGCCGAGGCGCTCCAGCGCGTCAACGGCGCCCAGCTCGCGCAGCTGATGTTCCCGCGCTTCGACGAGACGGCGAAGGGCGAGCAGCTCGGCCGGGGCATCGCCGCGTCACCCGGTGCCGCGGTCGGCAAGGCGGTCTTCGACTCGTACACCGCCATCAAGTGGTCGCGTTCGGGCGAGAAGGTCATCCTGATCCGCCGTGAGACCAACCCCGACGACCTCGACGGCATGATCGCGGCCGAGGGCATCCTCACCTCCCGCGGCGGCAAGACCTCGCACGCCGCCGTCGTCGCCCGCGGCATGGGCAAGACCTGTGTCTGCGGCGCCGAGGAGATCGAGGTCGACACCAAGCGGCGGCGCCTGATCTCCGCGAGCGGCGCGGTCGTCGAGGAGGGCGACGTCGTCTCCATCGACGGCTCGACGGGCAAGGTCTACCTGGGCGAGGTGCCCGTGGTCCCCTCGCCGGTCGTCGAGTACTTCGAGGGCCGCATGCACGCGGGCGCCGACGACGCCGACGAGCTGGTCGGCGCCGTGCACCGGATCATGGCGTACGCGGACCGGGTACGCCGCCTGCGGGTCCGCGCCAACGCGGACAACGCCGAGGACGCGCTGCGCGCCCGCCGCTTCGGCGCCCAGGGCATCGGCCTGTGCCGCACCGAGCACATGTTCCTCGGCGAGCGCCGCGAGATGGTCGAGCGGCTGATCCTCGCCGACGCGGACGAGGAGCGCGAGAAGGCCCTGGAGGAGCTGCTTCCGCTCCAGAAGCGCGACTTCGTGGAGCTCTTCGAGGCGATGGACGGCCTGCCCGTCACCGTCCGCCTCCTGGACCCGCCGCTGCACGAGTTCCTGCCGGACATCACCGAGCTCTCCGTCCGGGTGGCCCTCGCCGAGTCCCGCAAGGACAGCAACGAGAACGACCTGCGCCTGCTCCAGGCCGTGCACCGCCTGCACGAGCAGAACCCGATGCTCGGCCTGCGCGGCGTACGCCTCGGCCTGGTCATCCCCGGCCTGTTCACCATGCAGGTACGGGCCATCGCCGAGGCCGCGGCCGAGCGCAAGAACGCCAAGGGCGACCCGCGCGCGGAGATCATGATTCCGCTCGTCGGCACGGTCCAGGAGCTCGAGATCGTCCGCGAGGAGGCCGAGCAGGTCATCGCGGAGGTCGAGGAGACCACCGGCGTGGCGCTGAAGCTGGCGCTCGGCACCATGATCGAGCTGCCGCGTGCCGCGCTCACGGCGGACCAGATCGCGGAGGCAGCCGAGTTCTTCTCCTTCGGCACGAACGACCTCACGCAGACCGTCTGGGGCTTCTCGCGCGACGACGTGGAGGCGAGCTTCTTCACGGCGTACCTGGAGAAGGGCATCTTCGGGGTCTCGCCCTTCGAGACCATCGACAAGGACGGCGTGGGCAAGCTGGTCAAGGACGCGGTCAAGGCCGGCCGTGCCACCCGCCCCGACCTGAAGCTCGGCGTCTGCGGCGAGCACGGCGGCGACCCGGAGTCCGTGCACTTCTTCCACGAGGTGGGCCTGGACTACGTCTCCTGCTCCCCGTTCCGCATCCCGGTCGCCCGCCTGGAGGCGGGGCGCGCCGCCTCGGAGTCGGCGGGCAGCGACCACCGGTAGGCCCCTCAGGGCCACCGGGCGAACTCCGGGGCCGTCGTCGTGTCCCCGACCCTCACCGATGCGACGACGGCCCCGGTTCACCACGAAGGGGCAGCTCCCTGTGCGGGGGAGCTGCCCCTTCGGGCATTCTCTGCGGAGACTGTCAAGGGAAGCCGCTGACCTGGCTGAACGGCGTTTGCTGGCGTTGGTTGCCGTTGAACCCGCCCGACGCCGTTGTGCCCTCGCTGTGCCCTCTGAGTGCGGGGGCGGTTGACGCGTCTTGCAGGGGTGGCGTTGGTTCATCTGCCCGGCGATCGGGGCTCGTGGTGCAGCTCGACGCGGGCCGGACGGCTGAAAGGGAAGAACTCCGCGAGGGCCTAAACCGCTTCATGGAGGTCGCTCGACTGGCCTTAGATGAGGGAGGTGATTGAACCGCCGCGAGTATCTGACGCTTCCCGTGCCCGTGACGCCGACCGGGCAAGGTCTCAACTTGGCTACAGCACACTGTAGTTGGCGGCGATCTTCCCGGACATCCTGATTCACTCATCCAAAGTGATACATGTGCGGCTGAAATTTACTCCATAAGCCTCGGGGAAAGTATTGATCATCGCAGAAGAGTACGTTGGCTCTAACGATTTCTGGAATACGATAATCACGGTGATTATCGCGGTTCTAGTCGCGATTTTGACGGCTTGGGCCGCGTTGCGGAGTGTAAATCCGCGACGCCGTATTATTTGGAGGCAGCACGTCAATTCCGCTCTCCTGCGAGACGTGAATGCTGCGACGCAGGTAAGTGTCAGCCACGGCCAGGCCGTCCTGACCGAGCCGAGACTCGTAGAGTTGCTTTTGAGGAACTCTGGGCGTCGAGACGTACAAAGCTCTGACTTCGTAAACGGCGCTGATTCACTGGTATTCGATTTCGGTGTTCCGGTGATCTCTGTTTTGGACTCCCGGACGCAGCCGTCTACGTCCGCAATTCCGCAGTTATCGTATTCTGGGAATGAACTGCAGATCCATCCAGGGCTTATCGCGAAAGGTCAAACCCTAGAGCTTGCGGTTCTGGTTGACGGCGGTAAGCGGGACGTGGACGTCAAATTTGCGACAATCCTTGAGACGCCTGTAAAGCGTGGCGACCAAGGAGACTTTGAGACGACCTCTACACGCCTGTTTAGGTTCGCTAATGTCGCGGGTCCGATAATAGGTGTAGCGGCGATGATCGCTTTAACCATTAGCAGCATCATTGCGCTGGAAAACTCTAGTGATCTAATCCGCAGAGACAGGGATCTCATGGAGGAATCGTCAGCAGAACTCCGGAAGGCTAGCGATAATCTGGATCTCCTGCGGAAATGTCGATACTGGGATTTGCGCGATCCGGAACGCGCCAAGAAGGAATGCCCTAGAGTCCTTAAGCCCAACTGAGGCTGGACCATGTCTGACGCTAATCAGTCATCTGACGGGATAGTTGATCCAAGTGAGGAGGAAGGGGAGCCCCTGTCTACGTGGGGCCGATTTGCTGCTGGCGTGACAGGGCTGGCGCTTTCGGGGGCGGGAGCCGTGGCCGTCTTCGTTACCAATAATCAAGCCGGTTCTGTGGCGTTGATATTGGGCGGAATCGTTTTCCTGTTAATGCTTATTAGTGGAAATCCGCTCTTGAGTCTTGGCCATGGTGAAACTCAGATGCGCTTTGCGACGAGGCGAAGTCGCGTTATCAGGGAGGCCGAAGAGGCTCCTCCCCGCGAGGCCCGTAGTGCGCTGGAAGCGCTCAGCACAATCGACCCTCGGGTTGCTCGTGACTCTTCCTTCATCCGAACCTCAGAGTTGGTGTATGAGCGACTCGTACGTGCTGAGTTGGTGCGCCTGTTTCCAGAATTTTCCATCAGGGAGGAGAGGAGGGATGGTCTCGTAGATATCGAGATGATCGCTGATACGCCCGATCATCGAGCGATCTTTTTTGAAGTGAGGTCATCGCAGTCTCCAGTGCCATCAACAGCAGTGCGTCAAATAAATGGAATGGCTTCGGAGGGTTTTATGGGCGGTATTCTGGTCGCGCATCAGCGGCTCACGCGTCCCGCTGGGATGCTTCTGCGAAAATCGCAAGAGGGCGGGAGTAAGATTGCATTTGTGCAGTGGCGCGATGAGGATGATAGTGACGCTCTGAAGAATGCGGTGCTTGGGCTGCTAGGGGAGACTGGTTAAAGCGGCGTTGCTGTGTGTGGAGCACGCTTGAGGCGACTGCCAGGGCAGCCGCTCGGGAACGTTTCGCGCCCCAGATTGCGGAACTTCGCGTCTACTTGACCTCCGATCTTGCATCCTGCCTTCATGGATGAAGGTCTTGTGGCGTTAGTGGCGGCGGGCGTTGGACTGGTCGGGGCGCTTGGCGGCGCGGCCATGGGGGGACTTGCTGCGGTCCGCGGAGCGCGAATGGGCGCTGAAACCACGGCGCGCGCGACGATCGAGCAAGCACGCACCCAGGAGCGTGCCCAGCATGACCACTGGTTGCGGGACGAGAGGAAGCGCGCGGCGGTTCTCATGCTTGAGGCATACGACGGGTTCACCATTACTGCATCCAACGTCACGCGCATGTTCGACCTGGAGATCGAGGCGTCGGCCGATGTCTGGCAGGCCTACCAAGCGAGCAGGAACGAGATTCGGAGGGCTTACTTCCCCCTCCGCCTCCTCGGTCCTGCTCAAGTGCATCAGGCGGCACGTGAACTCTGGCAGTTGATCGAGGACTATCACGAGGAGATTCAGGAGTGGGCCGACGGCATCATGACAGCGTCCGATGAGACCAGGGCCAGGTGGCGGGCGCGTGAGGAGCGGCAGAGGCACACCCTCGGTCGTAAGCACAGTGCCCTAATCGACGCTGTAGGTCAGTCGTTGCAGGGTGATGGAGCCGTGCTACGCCCCAACCGAGACGGGCTGTGAGGCGGAGGGGCCTGGCTGGGCGCGACAGGAGCAGCCGTGATGTGTTGCGCGCGACCGTGCGATTCTTGGCAGCGAGCAACGGAGACATGAGAGGAGCCTCAGTGTCGGAGGCCAGTCCGCGCGGAACCTACCTCGTGATTACGGAGGCCCTTCGAAAGGGAATCGAGGAGGGCGAGATTGACGATGCTCTGCCGTCCGAGGCTGACCTTGTACGTACGCACGGGGTCGGGCGCAACACGATTCGCAGGGCTCTCAAGACCCTCGAAGCCGAGGGTGTCCTGGAGTCCGCCCCTGGGGTGGGATGGCGAGTTTCTCGGGGAGGCGACCGGCGCCCCCTCGTGGATCGCATGATCGCGGTAATCGAAGAGGACTCGCTCGTGGTCGGGGATAAGTACCCGTCCGAGGCCAAACTCTGCGAGCGGTTCGGGATGTCCCGCACTGCCGTGCGCCGTGGGCTTGCCCAGATGGAGGGAACCGGCTTGCTCGCCACTGTCCACGGCAAGGGGCGCACCGTTCGCGCCCTCCCGTCTTCCAGCGGCCGGCCGTAGCCTTGGCCGCCATGGGACTGAATGAGTGGGCGTACGCGCTCTCTAAATCGCTGCTGGCCGAACCGCTGCCGCGTAGGTGGGCGCACTCCCTGGGAGTCGCCGAGCGTGCCCGCTCCTTGGGCTCGATCCTGGGAGACGATGCGGAGCTGCTGGAAGCAGCCGCCGTACTGCACGACATCGGATACTCGCCGCAAATCGCTGTCACTGGCTTCCACCCGCTTGATGGGGCTCGGTTTCTCCGGGATGAGGAGCAGGCGAACGAGCGGGTGACCCGGCTCGTGGCACATCACTCCTGCGCTCTCTTGGAGGCAGATGAGCGGGGGCTCAGGCGGGAGCTGGAGACCGAGTTCGAGCTAGAGCGGCCCGACCTGGTTGACGCGCTCCTCTTCTGTGACATGACGACCACCCCGGACGGCGCGCACACCACGTCGACCAAGAGGCTCGACGAGATCGTGCAGAGGTACGGCCCAGACACCGTCGTCGGCCGCTTCATTCAGCGTGCGGCGCCCGAGATCCACGGAGCCGTGGAACGAGTGGAGGGGCGCCTCGCTCAGGCGCCCGCCGCGGATCAGCCGATGTAAGGCTCGTGGCGAGACCCGTCCAGGCCATGCTGGATACGCAGCCGCATAGACGGGTGAATATCGAGGTCATCGAGGTTCGCTGGGTCGACCCAGCGAACCTCTTTGGATTCGCTACTCGTTCGTAGTGAACCGCCCGTCGGGTGGGCGCGGAAGCAGATCGAGAACTGCTGCCGTACTTCGCCGTCGTCGTACGCGAGCACGTGCTGAGGGTCGGTGTAGAGCCCCACGATGCTGTCAATCTCGACGTTGATCCCCGTCTCTTCTACGACTTCCCGTACGGCGGTGTCACCGATGCGCTCGCCAATGTCGTGTCCGCCACCAGGGAGCGCCCACAGGTCGTTATCGGTCTTGTGGATGAGTAGGAGCTGCCCGGCATCGTTCAGGACGACTGCTGTAACCGAAGGGACAACGGAGTTGGCCTTTGGCGCGTTGGGGTCGCGGAAGTAGTCGATTCGACTCATGCGTGGAGACCTCCGCGATCAGCAGGTGAGGTGATGGGCCTAGCTGACTCCCAGACCCGTTCGATGCTCTCAGCGTAGGCATCGAACAGTTCGCCGCCAGGCACGCGTTGCAGGTGCAGCACAGGAGCCATGTACGCGCCGACCCCGTAGAGGTGGCCGTTCGCGAGCATCTCGTCATCGGCTCGGTACAGCGAGTTGTAGAGCGTCGTGCTGTGGAGGCGGAACTCAACTCCGGGCAGCCCAAAGAGCGGACTGTAGTTGATGAGCGCGTTTCGAATCTTGCCTGCCATGGCCGGCCCGATCCCCTCATCCTCGCCACGCACGGCGACGGCCGGGCAGTCCGGGTCCCCGAGCATGAAGCGGACCGAAACGCCCGCCGCTGACTTCTCCTTGACGACTCGGTGGAACGTGGCGTCCTCAGTGAGCCAGAACCCTGAGTAGACGAGTACGTCGAAGGACTGCGTTGCCTGTGCGTAGAGCTGTGGCCACAAGCGATTCGGTACGACGGATCGGTGCGGGTAGAGCTTGATCAGCTCAGCATTTCCGGCTTCGGTGACCTCGGCGGACGTTCGCTCTTCCGGCCACAGGTAGGAGACCTCGCATTGCAGGAGCGAGGCAGTTGCGTACTGGAAGCGCCGGTACGGCTTTCGGTTGGGCTCACCAATCCAACGCTCAACCGTTTTCGCCGAAACTCCAAGCCTCGCGGCTACCTGATCGAGCGTCATCCCGCTCTCGACGATCGCGCCTCGAAGCCTCTCGTTAGGCATGCCGCGAACTCTCCCCTGGTTGGGACGACTTGGGACGACTTCACCGTAGCGAAGTCGTCCGCAGGTCGTACATGTGCGAGGTCGATCGTCTTCGACTGCCGGGCCAGTCTGTAAGCACACCGACGTGAGGGACTCGCGGAACCCCAAACAGCCGAAGGGCTTGACGGCGCGAACCTCCCTCTGCATGATGAGGAACACGTAATACATGTTCCTCATCGGGGCGGTGCCCGTCTGAACCGGCGGAGCCGCACGAACCGCAGTACCCGCACCGGTCGGAAGAACTGGGTGAGCGACTTCAGTCGCTCGCCGACGGGCTGGGAGCGGAACCGCTTTGAAAACTGAACAGAGTGCCGACCCAGCCACCTGAACAGGGGCGGTCGATGGGTGCGGGCCACCACCCCGACTGACTATGTCGGGCCGGGTGGCCTGCCCGGTTCCGCCCTTCGGGGCGTGACCGGCATTGCGTGATCTGCAATCCGCAGCACCTTCGCGAGGGCTCTGCCCTCGCCTCTCACTGCCTCGACGGTCGCAAGCCTGGGTTCGACTCCTGGGCGGGGCACTGCCTCTGCCGCATCGCGGCCGGGGTTCTTCTCGCCGCGTCCCTCTCAGCAAAGGAAGCACCGTGGACCAGATCCAGCTTGACGAGATCGCCCGCCGCGTCGCCTCTGCCGCGAGGCAGTTCGCCCCGCACTGTCATCCGACCCCGGCCCAGAAGGCGGACGCTTGCTCGGTCCTGCGCGACATGATCCAGGCGACCGAGATCCACGGCGTGAAGTTCGCCGACTTCGACGCGGTCGCCGACTTCCCCCGCATGGCCATCCAGCTCGTGCAGAGCCGCGACGCCCAGCACTGAGCCCGCTCACCAACCGCTCTGACCAAAAGGGAGATCGCTATGAGCTCGCGCCTGTACTCCGGCATGACCGAAGACGAAGCCAAGTTCGCCGCCTACTCGGAAGAGCTGATCGGCTCGCCCATGCATCACGGCGAGGGGATGGAGCGGGACGACAGCCGCTACACGTGCAGCACGGGCGGCTGCGGCGCCACGGTCGACGTCGACCCCTCGGCCACGCCCCCTGGGACCAAGCGCTTCTGACCTCTCCACCGCCCCGATGGTCGCAAGGCCGGGTTCGACTCCCGGCCGGGGCACGACCGGACCGCTCCGCCGTCCGGATTCCCCTGCCGGGGTCGGCCGCCTCTCACCAAAAGACCGAGGCCGCCCCGGCTCTTCTTCCCCTTCGAGGAGTTGCCCGATGGCTTCTGTCTTCGCTGCCGTGTTCGTCGCCCTGTACGTCGCCCACAGCGTGGGGGATCACTGGGTGCAGACCTCCTGCCAGTCCGCGCACAAGGGCCGCCCCGGCTGGGTCGGCCGCCTTGCGGGTGCCCGGCACGTCGCCACCCTGACCGCCACCAAGCTCGTGCTGCTGCTGCCGGTCCTGTGGCTGCTGAACCTCACCGTGAGCCTGCCCGGCCTGGTGCTGGGTCTGGGCATCGACGCCGTCACGCACTGGTGGGCCGACCGCCGCAGCACCCTCGCCCGCCTGGCCAGGGTCACCGGCAAGGCCGAGTTCTACCGCCTCGGCGCCCCGCGCCCCGGCCGCGACGACAACCCGCACATCGGCACCGGCGCCTACGCCCTGGACCAGTCCTTCCACCACCTGTGGCTGCTGGTCGCCGCGCTCATCATCGCCACCGTCTGACCCCCCTTTCCCCTGCCGGGGCGGCTGCCTCTCACCAAAGACCGAGGCCGCCCCGGTACCTCCGTTCCTTCGAATCAGGAGTCACCCATGCGTGCCTACATCGGCCATCACGAAGTGCTGAACACGACCGAGTTCCAGGAGCTGGCACTCGGCTTCGACGGCCTGCCCGACAGCGACACCGACGTGTTCCAGGAGCTGTTCCGCGGCCCGCTGCGGCCCGAGTCCCGCGCGGAGCGTGCGGCCCGTCAGGACGTGGCCCACGAGGTCCTCGCGGAACTGCGGGAAGACGGCGAGAGCGGCGATGAGGTGGCCGCGTGGGATGCGCTGTATGCCGACGCGCTCACCCGCACCGTGCCGCTCCTGCGGGTGGCCGCCCACTCCGCCGGCACTTTCTCCGGGACGGGGGAAGCGGCATGAACCGCCTCGCCAAAACCCTGTTGGTGGCCGCGCTGGTCGGCGTGGTCGGCATGGCCTTTCGCGTGTCGTGGAACGCACTGCGCGACATCGCCAACGCGGTCGGCGCTGACGCCACGGCCGCGACGCTCTACCCGTTCGTGGTCGACGGCCTGATGGCTCTGGCCCTGGTCGCCACCCTGGTGCTCGCCGGTCGGGACCGGACCTTCGCGCTGCGCGTGCTGGGCACCTACACGGGTGCCCCGCTGGTGCTGAACTACGTGCACGGCCTGGTGCCCGATCTGCACGGCCGGACGGTCGACTGGGGGCAGTTGGCGGACTGGGACCCGGCGAACTGGGCGCTGGTGCTGCTGGCCACCTCGCTGCCGGTCGGGTCGATCTACTTCGGCTCCGATCTGGTCGCCAAGGTCCTGCACCACCGCCCCGCCCCGATCGAGCAGCCGACTGCAAATGCGGAGGAATCTGCCGAGACCATTAGGAATCGGTCTAAGGCTGACCTGCCGGTATCGACCCCGGAGCCGATCACCGCGAACCCCCTGCCGCTGCCGCGCGCGGTGGCGGTCGGCTTCCTGAAGTCGACTCTCCCGCTCAAGCAGCTTCCTGCGATCGAGTCGCCTGCGGTGCGGCCGATCGAGCCGCGCCCGCTGGCCGCGGAATCGAGTCGGCCGCGTCGGGCCACCGGCCGCGTGCCGGAAGCCGCCCGGCCGAGCCGACCCAAGCGCACGCCGGACCAACTCCTTGCCGAGGCGCGCGAGGCGACGGCCGGTTGGCCGGACGCGAAGCTGACGGGTGAGGGCATCCGGCGCGAGGTGCATACCTCGCCCGCCAACGCCCGCGTGCTGCGCGACACCCTGCGGGCCGAACGCGGTCTCAAGGCCGCGTGATGTCGGCCCGTTTCTGGGACCCGGACGGCGCGAGGTACGGCATTCCCACCTATCCGCTGCGGTGGGCTCCGCAGGGTCTTGCGACCCGCAGGCAGCTTCGGGCCGACGGTCTGCGGCCCGCTGGTCAGGACGTGGCCGCTCAGCTCATGTGGCGCTACCCGCGCGGGCTGGCGGTGGCCTACCTCTACCGCGTCGACCTGGCCCGGCCGGTCCGGCCGATGACCCCCGGCCGCTGGCGGGCGCACGAAGCGATGATGCGCGCCCGCCGCCTGTGCCCCCTATGCGCGAGGGACGCCGGATACGTCATCCGCACCTCCGTCGGTGCCTGCGAGCCGTGCGCCAAACGGTTCGGGCTCGCTGCCTGACCAGCCACACCCCTGCACACGCACTGACCTGGCACGACTTCGCTCAGCGGGGTCCGGACGGTCGGCCTGCCAAAGCGCCGTCCGGACCCCTTCCAACCCTGCGTTCGGGAAGGACGTTCAGTGAATCACGAGGACGAAAACAACCTGTTCAACCGGCTCGAAGCCGAGATGGCAACCGAGTCCGGCGGCGACGTGGTCGACCTCGACGCGGCCCGCACCGCCCGCGCCGAGTCGGCCACCCCCGACCCGGCCGGGCCGCCCACCGGGTCGGGCGACCCGGAGCGCGCGGTCATGGTCGACCAGCCGACCGCGAAAGCGGCCGGTCCGGGCTACCTGGGCCGTCTGCGGGGCGCCCACCGTCGGACGGTCGTCCCGGAGTGGCTGCGGTCCGTGGCGGAACTCAAGACCGCCGCCACCTGGGTCGCCAGCCACTACGCGCACGCCACCGGCTATCACGCGCTGCGCTCCCCGATCTACGCCGCGCGCCTGGCCCTCCAGGCCCCGGCCGGGGCGGCGAAGTTCGTGGGCGGGACGCTGCGGTGGGTCGCCGACCGCGAGGGCGAGCCGGTCCGGCTGGCTGCCGTGCGCCGAGAGGATGCGGCCGAGTACCTCAAGCTCTCGCGGCAGCGTGATGGCCGGGTGCGGCTGCGGACCCTGGTCGCCGTGCTGTCGATGTTCGTCGGGCTGGGGGCGGCGCTGGCCATCTACGTGCTCGCCCCGGCCTGGCTGCAGGCCATCTCGATCAGCGCGGTCACGATGGCGCTGGGCTTCGCGGGCCGCCGGGCGGATGACCCGGTCATCCACAAGGCGGTGGAACTGCCCAAGGCCACCAAGCTGACCAGCGACATCGTGCTGCGCGCGCTGGGGGCACTGGGGATTCCGGCAATCAACCAGGCGCAGGGCAAGGGCCGGGACGGGTTCGTGTTCACCGCCCCGATCACCCGCGACGGCCCGGGCTGGCGCGCGGAGGGCGACCTCCCGTACGGCGTGACGGTCACCGACGTGATCGAGCGCCGCGAGCGGCTCGCTTCGGGGCTGCGCCGCCCGCTGGGCTGCGTGTGGCCCGAGGCCGTGCCGGACGAGCACACCGGGCGCCTGGTGCTGTGGGTCGGCGATCAGGACATGTCGACCGCGAAGAAGCCCAAGTGGCCGCTGCTGAACAGCGGCAGCGTGAACCTGTTCAAGCCGGTCGCCTACGGCACTGACCAGCGGGGACGCTGGGTCGAGGTCACCCTGATGTACATCGCGGGGATCATCGGCGCCATCCCGCGCATGGGCAAGACGTTCCTGCTCCGCCTGCTGCTGCTGATTGCGGCACTGGATGCGCGGGCCGAGCTGCACACCTACGACATGAAGGGCACCGGCGACCTCGACCCGGTGGGCAACGCGGTCTCCCACCGGCATGCCGCCGGGGACGATGACGAGGCGATCGCGTACGTGCTGAACGACTTCCGCGCGCTGCGCGAGGAGCTGCGACGGCGCACCAAGGTGATCCGCTCGCTGCCCCGGGACATCTGCCCGGAGTCGAAGGTGACCAGCGAACTCGCTGACCGGCGCTCGCTGGGTCTGCACCCGATCGTGATCGGGGTGGATGAGTGCCAGGTGCTGTTCGAGCACCCCAAGCACAAGGACGAGTTCGAGGAGATCGCCACCGATCTGGTCAAGCGAGGTCCGGCCACCGGCATCGTGCTGTTGCTGGCCACGCAGCGGCCGGACGCCAAGGCGCTGCCCACCGGGATCTCCGCGAACGCCTCGGCCCGCTGGTGCCTGAAGGTCATGGGTCAGCTGGAGAACGACATGGTGCTGGGCACCTCCGCCTACAAGCGCGGGGTACGGGCCACCATGTTCGCCTGGGGCGACAAGGGCATCCACTACTTCGTCGGCGAGGGCTCCGATGCCCGCATCGTCGGCTCGGTCTACGTGGACGGCCCCGGCGCCGAGGCCATCGGCGCCCGTGCCCGCAAGGCACGCGAGCGGGCCGGACTGCTCTCCGGGCACGCACTGGGGGAGGAGCCGGAAGTCGCGGCGAGCGCCTATGACTTGCTGGCCGACATCCTCGCCGTGGTCACGGCCAAGGAACCCAAGCTGTGGTCCGAGACGATCGTGACCCGCCTCGCCGAACTGCGGCCCGACGTGTACGAGGGCTGGGATCCCGAGGCGCTGAACGCGGCGCTCAAGCCGCACGGCATCGCCACCGTCCAGGTGGGCCGCCGGGTGGACGGCAAGGTCGTCAACCGCCGGGGCGTCGACCGCTCCCACATCACCGCCGCGATCGCGGAGCGTGACGGAAAGCGGGACGCGGGCTGACCTCTAGGGGTCGCTAGCGCTAGCGGCACGCCCCGCTAACGTTAGCGACCCCGCTAGCGCCCCATACCTGCTCTGATCAGGCCGCTAGCGGATAGCGGCCCACCTGCGGAAACCCCTGAAACCCGCCCGGGAGGGCCCGTGATGACCCCTGCCCTGCTCACTATCACCCTGATCCTCGGCGTGACGCTCTGTTATGTCTCCGTGTGTGCTGCCTCGCCGTTCGGCAACTGCCGCAAGTGCCGCGGCATGGGCCACGCGCTCAAGACCGACCGCAAGGGACGGCCCAAGCGCGGCAAGGACTGCCGCCGCTGCAACGCCACCGGCAAGCGCATACGCATCGGCCGCTGGCTTTACAACCGCTGCGCCCGCATCCACCGCGCAGGCACCGACACCCCCGCCAAGACCAAGCCCTACTTCATTGCGAAGGGATGAGCCCGATGGCCGTCACCGTCTCCCTGGTCCTGCTCTACGGACTGATCCTGTTCTTCCTCCTGCGCGGCAAGTCCCTGGGCTACGGCTCGGCGTTCATCGCCGTGATGTTCGGGTTCTTCCTCGCTTCCACCGGCGCGGCCGGGCCCGTCAACGAACTCACCGCCGCTGTCATCAACGCCATCCCCGACCTGTGAGGGAGGACCGGTCATGAACGAACAGATCCTTGCCCGGCACTGGCTGGCCGTCATCGCGCCCAAGGCCGCGCCCGTGCTGGCCACCTCCACCGTGCTGATCCTGGCCCGCATCTGGAACGCCAACGGGGCCGAACACAGCATCGGCAACGCCGTGCTGATGACCGCGCTCGCCCTCGCCGCCGGGGCGGCCGGCACTTTCGCCTCCATCGGCGCGGCCGGTAACGCGGTCATCGCCGGGACCGCGTTCGCCGCCTCCGGCGCCCTGGCCTTCGCCGGGGTCGCCGGATACGCCGACGGGCTTTCCCTGCCGCTCCTGCTGTGGGCGCTGGCCACGGCCGCCGCCTACGGGCTCGCCGCCCGCTACTGGCGAACCGACCGCCGCGACCGCCTCGCCCACGAACGGCACACCGGCGAGCGCCGCGAGGAGCACGCCCACGTTGAGCGTGTCGAGGCGCTGCGGGCCGGGGCGCAGATCGAATCCGCCCGCGCCGGGGCCCAGTACGCCGAGCAGCTCGCCACCGCGCTGCTCGCCCGGGCAAGCCTCCCCGGTTACGACCCCGCCGCGCTCACCCGCGCGGGACTGCCCGAACTCCCCACCGCCGAAATGACCATGGAGCCCTGAGCCATGTTCGAGATCCGAATCATCTGCCCGTCTGGCGACGCCGCGCTCATCACTCGCGCGCTGTCCGAGGCCTTCGTTATTGGTCCTGTGCTTGAGCGTGAGGCCCCTTCGGCAGACAAGGTCCGGCTGTCCATGACCGCCGATCACCGGTCTGAAGTTGATCCGTGGCCCACTCCAGAACAGGCCTACGCGGACGCACCCAGCATCGTCCGCGAGATCGGCTGGGTTTCCCGCAACGCACGCACCGTGGCCACGGGCGAGCACCGCCTCACCGAGACCGAGTTCGCTGAACTGGAGCGGGAGTACTACCTGCGCAAGGCCGCAGTCCTGGACCGCATCTCGCTCCAGGACGACCCTGCCATCCCATCCACCGGGGCCGCGGAGGTTGCCGATGCCGCCGCTCTCTACCTGATGGACCGCGACGGAGCAGGCCACATCGACCCGCGCCACTACGTGCGGCGTGAGTACGCCGCGTGGGCCAAGAACCAGTAGCTGTGCCCGAGGCGGTCGCCTCTCACCAAAAGACCGCGACCGCCTCGGCTCTCCGTCCCTTCGAGAGAAACAGGAGAACCCCCAGCATGACACCTGCCCCCACCTCCGCGCTGCTGTCCGCGGCGCTTCAGGCCACTTCCCGCGGCTGGTACGTCTTCCCCCTGCGCCCCGGCGACAAGCGGCCCGCCCTGCACGGCGAGACCCGCTGCCCCGGCACCGGCGAATGCGCCGACGTGCACCGCAAGTTCGAGCAGCGCGCCACCCGCGATCCCGGCCGCATCCACAGCGCGTGGACGATGCGCCCGTTCAACATCGGCATTGCCACGGGCCCGTCGGGGCTAGTCGTCGTCGATCTCGACATGCCCAAGGCGAAGGACCCGAAGGGCACGCCTAGCGGCGTGAGGACCTTTGCGGCGCTCTGCGAGCGCGCCGGACAGACCGTCCCGGCCACCTACCGGGTGCGGACTGCCAGCGGCGGTCAGCACCTGTACTTCACCGCCCCCGCCGGGGCACGCCTGCACAACACGAAGGAGACCCTGGCGCCCAAGGTCGACACCCGTGCGTGGGGCGGCTACGTCGTCGCTCCCGGCAGTACCACGCCCAACGGCACCTACGCGGTCCTGGATGCCGCGCCGGTACTGCCGTTGCCCGGCTGGCTCCAAGACGCTCTCACGCCCCGCCAGCTGCCCGCAGGCCCCCTCGTGCTGCACGGGCCCCGCCATGGCACCCGATGCGCACAGGTCGCTCTGGAGCGCGAGCGCGCTGCGATCGAGGCGGCGCCGGAGGGCAAGCGCGAGGAGACCCTGTTCAAGGCCGCGCGCGCCATGGGCCGCTTCGTGGCCTGGGGCGACATCCCCCGCCACACGGTGGAGGAGGCTTTTCAGCTCTCGGGTGAGTCCACCGGTCTGCCGGCCTCCCAGTGCCGCTCGACCCTGCGCAGCGCACTGAACTGGGCCATCCGCACATGCCAGCCCCGGAGGACGGCATGAGCCCCGGTGGGCCCCCCCCCCGGAAAAGCCCACCCCACACCCCCCCAACCCCGCGCGCCCCCCCCCCCCCCGCAGGCCCCCCCGCCGATGGCGCGGCGAAGGTCGCCGCCCGCAAGGGCGCCCTTTCAGCACTTCGCTCTGACCCGCAGGAGGGGAGGACACCGTGAGCACACAGCCTGTGGACACCGACCTGTGGACCGGACAGGACCCCACCGAAGAACCAGCCCCCACCGAGGCCGTGTGGGAAGAGCCCATCCCGCTCACCGGTCGGCGCGAGCTGCCCGCCTTCCCCGCGCACGTCTTCCCCGCCTGGCTGGGGCAGTTCGTGACGGCGGTCGCGCAGGAGACCCAGACGCCCATCGACCTGGCGAGCTCCGTGGCTCTGTCGGTGCTGGCCACCGCATCCGGCGGGCGCGCGGTCGTGCACGTGCGGGGCAACTGGCGCGAGCCCACCAACCTCTACGTGGTGTGCGCGCTGCCCCCGGCCAACCGCAAGTCCGCTGTCTTCTCCCTGCTGACCGACCCGCTGTACGAGGCCGAGAAGCAGCTCAAGACTGCGATGGCCCCGGCCATCGTCGAGGCGGCCATGACCGCGCGGCTGGCCAAGGAAGCGGCCGACAAGGTCGCGGCCAAGGCCGTCAACGCCGAGGGCGGCAAGCGCGAGGAACTCGTGGCCGAGGCGATCGGCCTGGCACAGACCGCCGAGGCGGTGTCCGTGCCCGTCGAACCGTTGCTCCTGGCGGACGATTCCACCTCCGAGACGGTCACCTCGCTCATCGCTGAGCAGGGCGGGCGGCTCGCCGTGATGTCGGCCGAGGGCGGCATCTTCGACATCATCGCCGGACGCTACTCCGGTGCCCCGAACATGGAGGTGTTCCTCAAGGGCCATGCCGGGGACCGGCTCCGGGTGAACCGGCAGACCCGCCGCGAGTACATCGACCACCCCGCGCTCACCATCGGCCTGGCCGTCCAGCCCGACGTGCTGCGCGACATCGCCAAGGTCAAGGGGTTCGACGGCCGCGGGCTGCTGGCCCGCTTCCTGTACTCGCTGCCTGCCTCCCTGGTGGGACACCGTGAGGTCATCACCGAGCCCATCCCGGCCGAGGCCGTCGCTACCTACGAGCGCAACATCATCGCCCTCACGCTGTCCCTGGCGGAATGGACCGACCCGGCCGTCATCCAGCTCAGCCCCGAGGCAGACCAAGCCCTTATCGCCTACCAACAGCGCGTGGAGCCCCAACTCGCCGCCCGCGGGGGAGCGCTGGGGCACATTGCCAACTGGGCCGGAAAGGTCGCCGGAGCGGTCGCCCGTATGGCCGCTCTCCTGCACCTGGCCGAGCACCTCGACACCGGCCACACCAAGCCGGTCACCGAGGCCACCATGCGCAACGCGATCACGCTGGGGGAGTACTTCACCGCTCACGCGCTCGCCGTCTTCGACGTCATGGGCGCCGACCCCACCGTGGGCCGCGCCCGCGCCCTGCTCGAAGCGCTGCGCGCAGGGGGCTGGGAGGACGTCAGCCGACGGGACCTGTTCACCAAGCTGTCCCGCAGCGAGTTCCCCAACGTCGCCGATCTCGAACCAGCCGCCGCACTGCTCGAAGAGCACGGATACCTCCGGGCCTACCAACCCCAGCGCACCGGAGGCCGCGGACGACCGCCCGCACCCCGCTACCGCCTCCACCCCGCCCTGCGGGAGGTCGCGTGACGGCCCGCAGCCGCACGAACCCGCCCGCACAAACCGCAAAATCAGCAATATCCCTCGGCATGTCCGCTGACCTGCGGCGGGGCCTCGCACCTCTCGCAACGAGGCCCCACCGCACAATCCCGCAATATTCCGCAAAAATCCGGGACCGGATCACCGCCCCGTGCTGTCTGGGCTGCGCCCGTGATTTTTGCGGAATATCGCGCATTTTTGCGGGACGCCGTTACCGCCACCTGCGCATCGCATCGCCGCAGGTCATCGGCTATCTCCGCTGTTTGTGCGGATTCTGCGGTTTGTGCGGCGGCACTCGCTCAGGAAGCCATCTCCAGGCGGCGATCGCGCGACTGTCGCTCGCCACAGGAAGGACGTCATGAGGAAGTACCTGACGACCGCGGAAGTCGCCGAGCGCTACCGGACGTCGCCGTCGACCGTCCGGTATTGGCGCTACGCCGGAACGGGCCCGCAGTGCTTCATCAGGCGCGGTCGACACGTTCTGTACGACGCCGAAGCGCTCGACAAGTTCGACGCTGAAGAGATCGGCGGCCGATGCGCAGCATGACCCGAAACGACACCGAACCTAACGAGGGGACAGGCCACTTCAGCGTCGCCTCGGCCTGTTCTGGGAGGAGGAGAACTGATGGCTGACGTGTACGACCGCTGGCACCTGTCCCGCCCGCCGGCCGACGCCGAGCCGTGCGAAGCGCACAGCACCAAGACTGCAACCGTGTACCCGAGCAGAGACCACGGTGTCGGGAAGCGCTGGCAGGTGCGCTACCGGGATCTGTCCGGCAAGCAGTGCAAGGAGAACTTCGAGAAGAGGACGGCCGCGGAATCACGGGCAGCAAAGGTGAGGACCGAACTCGACAGCGGCACGTTCGTGAACCGGGAGCTTGGCAAGCAGAAGTTCCGGGTCGTCGCTGAGCGCTGGCAGGAGACGGCCGTACATCGCGAGCGGACCGTAGCGAATGTCGAGAGGGCCCTACGGCTGCACGTCTACCCGACATTCGGCAACCGGCAGATCGGCAGCATCCAGCGAGCAGACGGCCAGAAGTGGATCAAAGATCGGTCCGCGTTCATCGCCCCGTCGACCTTTGCGACGCCCTGGAATGTCTGCACGAGCATCCTGAAGATGGCTCACCAGGAAGGCGTCATCCCGAAGTACCCGTGGGAGGGGCTGAAGCCGCCCGAGATTTTCTATCCGGAGATTCACCCGCTCCACCCGGATGCCGCGAAGGCGCTGATCGTTACGGCATCACCCCGCTACCGGGCACTGGTGAAGCAGGCCGCTTCCACGGGGCTACGGCAAGGCGAGCTGCTCGGTCTGGAGGACGAGGAGCCGGGCGAGGCCGTAACGGTGAAGCAGCAGTTGCTCGGTCCCGACAAGGGGGTGCCGTACATCGGAGAGCCGAAGACCAAGCAGAGCCACAGGGTGGTTCCTCAAGGGCCCTCTGTCATCGCCGAGATCACGCGGCACCGCGACCAATTCCCGGCGCAGGTCGTGCGTATCGAGGACCGGTCGAACCCGCGCAAGCCCGTCTGGCGAAACGCGCGCTTGCTGTACACCAATGAGCACGGCGGTGCGATCAGGCGCAGCGTCTGGACGAGGGTTTGGGCCCGCAACGTCAAACGGGCGAACGCCTACCTGGAGGAGTCCGGCAGCAAGGTGCGGGTGCCCGCGGACACAACGCTTCACGACCTGCGCCACTTCTACGCGTCGGTTCTGATCAAGAACGGGGCGACGCCGAAGCAGGTTCAGAAGCGACTCGGTCACGCCAAGCCATCGATCACGCTCAACGTCTACACCCATCTCTGGGAGGCAGACGTCGACGAGACGGCCGACATGATGGAAGCGGTCCTCAACTGAGTGCCCTCAAAGTGCCCTGAGAGGCAGGGGAGGAGCCGACTTCCCAGGTCAGGAAGTCGGCTCGTACACCCTGTGCGGGGGAGCTGCCCCTTCGGCATGCCGCTACCGGCTCATTCCGATCTCAGCTCCCGGCTGCCGGCCCGGTTCTTCGCGATGTTCCGTGTCTTATTGGTGCGGGCCGACTCGGCGACCACGGCGAGTACCGCGGGCGAGACCGCCCCCTCGGCGAGGTGGCGCTGCATCCAATCGGTGACCTCCGCCAACTCCTCCGGTGTCGGCACGTGGCCGTCCTTGACGGACAGGTGCAGCAGCCAGTCGTGGATGCGGCGGCGGATGAACTCGCGGTGCCCCTCGGCCGCGAGCCGGTCGATCTCCGGCAGCAGTGCCTGCGACCACTGCCGGAACTCGTCAGGACCGGTCACCTTCCTCGCGATCTCGTCCACGAGGGCGACGACCGCCGTCTTGGACCCCATGTCGTTGGGATCGCGCAGGATCGTGGCCACGATCGCGCGGTCCCGCTCGCGGCTCTGCCAGGCGGCGATCGCCGAGACGACGCGAAGGTACGCGGCCGTTCGGGCGTGGTCGTCCGCGACGGCCTCGTCGACGTCCACGTCGAGGATGCCGGCCTCCGCCAGCAACTCGGCCACATCGGAACGCAATGTCATCGCTTCATCCCTTCTTGCAGGCTTTCGCGGCTTCCTTCTCGGCCTTGACTCGCTCTGCTTCCAGCATCGTGGCCTGATTTCGCCGGCCGAGCTTCCTGACGGCGGTCCTGATCTGCGGCTTGAAGTGGTCCACGGCTTGCTGCTGCTTGCGTGAGAGCTCCGGTT
>NZ_JBNNJZ010000053.1:0-32025 GCF_050270335.1 Streptomyces sp. NPDC059900 | reverse complement strand
GTATAAGAGACAGCACCAGGGGTGCGGGCCGCCGCCGTCGGGGCTTCTCATCGTTCTCTTATGCCGCCCTTATCCGTTCATCACGGTGCGTCCTTAGCTTCACGCACATGTTCTTCACCTACCTGAGGCGCGAGCTGCGCCGCCGCAGAAAAGCGGCCCTCGTCGTGGCCTCCGGCCTCGCGCTCGGTATCGCCCTCGTCATCGTCGTCAACTCCGTGTCGTCCGGCATGGAACAGGCGCAGGGCAAGGTCCTCCAGTCGCTGTACGGGCTCGGCACCGACATGACCGTCACCAAGGCGGCCACCCCCGCCAAGGACGGCGGCGGTCAGACGGAGGGACGTCCGCGGTTCAAGTTCGACGCCAAGGATGCGGACGACGAGGACGGCAAGGAGCAGAGCAGCGACCGCGTCATGGTGCAGGGCTTCCAGACGCTGTCCTCGTCCACCGTCTCGAAGGTCGGCGGCCAGAGCGGTGTCGCGGACGCGGTGGGCGGGCTGAGCCTCCAGGTCATGAAGGTCAACGGCTCGTTCGAGCGGGGCGAGTTCGAGCAGGCGCCGGGCTCCACCGGCGGCAGGGCCCAGCAGCCCGGCGGCAACGGCGGTGGCGGCGGCGATCAGCAGCAGGGCCGGGTGCGCGGCGGGGGCGCCGACTTCGACGTCGACTCCTACAGCGTCTACGGGACCGACGTCAGCAAGCTCGGCCTGGGCCCGCTGACCTCCTCGAAGATCAGCAAGGGCCGTACGTTCACGGGGTCGGAGTCCGACGCCAAGGTGGCCGTCGCCGATGCCTCGTACGCCAAGGAGAAGAAGCTCTCCGTCGGCGACACCGTCACGATCTCCGGGACCAAGATCAAGGTCGTCGGCATCGCGACCCCCGACAGCGGGGACGCGGCGGCCAACCTCTACCTCCCGTTGAAGCGCGCGCAGACCCTCGCCGACTCGAAGAACAAGATCACGACGGTGTACGTCAAGGCGGCGGACTCGCAGCAGATCGACGCGGTCAAGAGCGCCATCCAGAAGAACGTCTCCGGCACGACCGTGACCACCTCCGCCGATCTCGCCGACACCGTCTCGGGTTCGCTCTCCACCGCGTCCGACCTCGCGTCCAGCGTCGGCAAGTGGCTCTCCATGGCCGTGCTCGTCGCGGCCTTCCTGGTCGCGGGCCTGCTCACCTCGTCGGCGGTCAGCCGTCGCGTACGGGAGTTCGGCACCCTGAAGGCGCTCGGCTGGAAGAGCGGCCGGGTGACCCGGCAGGTCATCGGCGAGGCGGTCGTCAACGGCCTCGTCGGCGGAGTGCTCGGCATCGCCGTCGGCCTCGGCGGCGCGTACGCCGTGACGGCGATCAGCCCCACCCTCACGGCGGAACTCGGCTCGGCGGGCGGCGGTATGGGCGGCGCCATGGGCGGTGGCGGCATGGGCGGCGGCCCCGGTGGCGGTGGGCCCGGCGGCGCCCTGCGCGAGTCCGCGTCCAAGGCCCTGGACATCTCCCTCACCGCACCGGTCAGCGCCACCACCATCGCGCTCGCCGTCGGCCTCGCCGTGGCCGGCGGTCTCATCGCGGGCGCCTTCGGCGGCTGGCGTGCCTCGCGGCTGCGCCCCGCGGACGCCCTGCGCCGCGTCGAGTAGGCGGCCCCAGCGACCGCCGCGCGTCGGGCGGGCGGCCCCGGCCGCCGTCGCTCGCGCCGCCAACCCCCTTACGTATCGCAGGAGTCACACCATGTATCAGCTCAACGGCGTCACGAAGCAGTACCGCAGGGGCAAGGAGACCGTCGACGCGCTCGCCGGAGTCGACCTGGCCATCGGGGACGGTGACCGGCTGGTCATCCAGGGACCGACGGGCGGCGGCAAGTCCACGCTCCTCCAGATGCTCGGCGGGCTCGACCGGCCGACGTCCGGCAGCGTCGAACTCGACGGCGTCGACCTGGCCTCGCTGCCCGAGGCGCGGCTGACCAAGGTCCGCGCCGAGTCGATCGGCTTCGTCTTCCAGTCCTTCAACCTCATCCCCACGCTCAGCGCCCAGGAGAACGTCGAGACGGCGCTCGTGCCCCTCGGCATGCGCGCGGCGGACCGCCGTGAACGCGCCGCCGAAGCCCTCGCCTCCGTGGGCCTCGGCGAACGCCGCAGCCACCTGCCCGCCGAGCTGTCCGGCGGCCAGCAGCAGCGCGTCGCCATCGCCCGCGCCCTGGTCAAGCGGCCGAAGGTGCTGCTCGCCGACGAGCCGACCGGCAACCTCGACGAGTCCATGCGCGACGAGATCATGGAGCTGCTCGAAGGGCTCTGGAAGGAGCACGGCCTCACCTTCGTGATGGTCACGCACGACAGCGCCATCGCGGGCAAGGCCCCGCGCCTCGCCACGATCAAACGCGGCCAGATCAAGGTCACGGAGCGGGCGGCGCAATAGCCGCGGAGCGCGCAGCGGCATGCCCACGGAGCGGGTCGCCGAGTAACTGGAGAGTCAACTCGTCACTTCTGGCGCACTATTGAGCAGATGTTCGACTCTGAGCAATACTTCCTCGTCCAGGGGCGGAAGCCCCTTTGACCTCCAGGGGGAGACTTGCGCCAGAAAGCGAAGAGAGCCTACGGGGCCACGGTCGCCACAGCGGCGGCCGTGGCCCTTGCCGCGGGCATGACCAGCCCGGCATCGGCGGCGAAGCAGTCGCCGGACGCACTGGCGGCAGCCGCGCAGTCGGCGGGCCTCAAGAGCGACGCACCGACCACCTACGGCATCACGCTGATCACGGGCGACCGCGTCACCGCCGACTCCAAGGGGCGCGTGAGCGCCTTCGAGCCGGCCAAGGGGCGGGAGCGGATACCCGTACAGACCAAGCGCGCGGGCGGTCACACGCTCGCGATACCGGCCGACGCGCAGCGGCTGATAGCCGCCGGCAAGCTCGACCAGCGGCTTTTCGACATCACCGAGTTGAGCAAGAAGGACAACCGCAGGGCCCAGAAGAAGGGCCTCAAGCTCATCGTCGGCTATAAGGGCACGGCCTCCGCGGCCAGGTCCGACGTGCGCGCCGCGGGTGACACCACGGTCCGCAGGTCCCTCAAGGCCCTGAACGCCGAAGCGATCACGACCCCGAAGCAGGACGCCACCGACCTGTGGTCGGCGCTCGTGGCCGACAAGGGCGGCGCCACCGCGTCCGGCGTCAGCCGCGTCTGGCTGGACGGCGTCCGCAAGGCACGCCTCGACAAGAGCGTGAAGCAGATCGGCGCCGACAAGGCGTGGGCCGCCGGCTTCGACGGCAAGGGCGTCAAGGTCGCCGTCCTGGACACCGGCGTCGACGCCACGCACGCCGACCTGAAGGACCAGGTCGTCGGCGCGAAGAACTTCACCACGGCGGCGGACGCCACGGACCACTACGGCCACGGCACGCACGTCGCCTCCATCACGGCGGGCACCGGCGCGAAGTCGGGCGGCAAGTTCAAGGGCGTGGCGCCCGGCGCCAAGCTCCTGAACGGCAAGGTCCTCGACGACACCGGCTACGGCGACGACTCCGGGATCATCGCGGGCATGGACTGGGCGGCCGAACAGGGCGCCGACATCGTCAACCTGAGCCTCGGCGGCGGCGACACCCCCGGCATCGACCCGCTCGAAGCGCAGGTCAACAAGCTCTCCGCGGAGAAGGGCATCCTCTTCGCGATCGCGGCCGGCAACGACGGCATGCCCGGCAGCGTCGGCTCTCCGGGCAGCGCTGACGCCGCCCTGACCGTCGGCGCGGTCGACGACAACGACAAGCTCGCCGAGTTCTCCAGCCAGGGCCCGCGGGTCGGCGACGGTGCCATCAAGCCCGACGTCACCGCCCCCGGCGTGGACATCACGGCGGCCGCGGCCCCCGGCAGCGTCATCGACCAGGAGGTCGGCCAGCAGCCCGAGGGCTATCTGACGATCTCCGGTACGTCCATGGCGACCCCGCACGTGGCGGGCGCCGCGGCGCTGCTCAAGCAGCAGCACCCGGACTGGAAGTACGCCGAGCTCAAGGGCGCCCTCACCGCGTCCACCAAGGGCGGCAAGTACACGCCGTTCCAGCAGGGTTCGGGCCGCATCGCCGTCGACAAGGCCATCAAGCAGTCGGTCGTCGCCGAGCCGGTGTCGCTCTCCTTCGACGCTCAGGCGTGGCCGCACACCGACGACAAGCCGGCCACGAAGAAGGTGACGTACAAGAACCTCGGCAAGGAGGACGTCACCCTCGACCTCGCCGTCACGGGCACCAACCCCAAGGGTGCGGCGGCTCCCGCGGGCTTCTTCAAGCTCGGCGCGAAGACGGTGAAGGTCCCCGCGGGCGGCACCGCGTCGGTCGACCTGACCACCGACACCAAGCTCGGCGGCACGGTCGACGGCGTGTACTCCGCGTACGTCGTGGCCAGTGGCGGCGGGCAGTCCGTGCGCACGGCCGCCGCGGTCGAGCGCGAGGTCGAGTCGTACGAGCTGACGCTCAAGCACATCGGGCGCGACGGACAGCCCCCGAAGTACTACGACACCGACCTGGAGGGCCTCACGGGGCTCGCCGCCGAGAAGTCCTTCGACCCGTACGACGCCTCCGGCACGGTCAAGCTGCGTGTCCCCAAGGGCGGCTACGTGCTCAACACCGGCATGTACGTCGACCCGAAGGACTTCACCAAGGGCGCCGAATGGCTGGCGCAGCCGAAGCTGAGCATCACCAAGGACACGACGGTGACGCTCGACGCCCGCACGACGAAGCCGGTCGACATCACGGTGCCGTCGGCGGACGCCAAGCCGTTCTTCGCCTCGCCCGACTACACGGTCGACGCCGACTACGGCAGCTACTCCTTCGGCTGGTGGCTCGACTCGTACACCAACTTCCGGACCGCGCACGTGGGTCCGCAGGTCACCGACGGCTCGCTGTACCAGCAGTGGGACGGCCACTGGGTCAAGGGTGACGACGCCGAGTACAACACCGTCGCCGGCGGCAAGGTCAAGCAGGTCGCGACCGGCTACACCAAGCACTACAAGGCGTCCGACCTCGCGTCGGTGAAGGTGAACATGGGCGCCGCGGCCAAGGGCAAGAAGGGCACGATCGGCGCCCTCGGCTACCTCCCCGGCAGCTCGGGCGGCTCCTCGATCAACGTTCCGCAGGCACTGCCCGGCACCCGGACGCTGAACCTGTCCACGGCCGACGGCGTGAAGTGGGGCCTGAACTTCGAGCAGCAGGCCGGAGTCGACCCCGAGGGGTGGCCGATCGTCGACGCGTCCTACACGCTGGGCGCGGCGCAGACGTTCGCCGCGGGCAAGAGCTACGAGAAGACGTTCAACACGGCCGTCTTCGGTCCGCGCGTCGGAGGCGTGTACGGCGTCTCCCGCCAGGGCAACGAGATCGGCGGCTATCTGCCGCTGTTCGCCGACGGCAAGACCCACGCGGGCTCCTCGCTCTTCACCGACGTCAAGACGACCCTCTACAAGGGCGCCACGAAGATCGGCGAGAACAAGGACCCGCTGCTCGGCGGCGAGACGTTCAAGGTCCCGTCGGCCGAAGCCGAGTACAAGCTGTCGACGTCCGTGAAGCGCAGCGTCAAGGTGGCGGCCGCCTCCACCCGCATCGACGCGAGCTGGACGTTCCGCTCCAAGAAGGCCGACGACGCGAAGCTGCCGGTCTCCACGGCACGGTTCGCCGCGGCGACCGACCTGAGCAGCAAGGCCAAGGCGGGCGAGACCCAGTCCGTGCCGGTGACGGTGCTCGGCGCCGCGGCCGGCTCGAACCTCAAGTCCCTGACCACGTACGTGTCGTACGACTACGGCCAGACCTGGAAGAAGGTCACCGTCAGCGGCGGCAAGATCAAGGTCAAGAACCCGGCAGCGGGCAAGGGCATCTCCTTCCACGCCAAGATCACGGACAAGAAGGGGAACAAGTCGACGCTGTCGATCTACAACGCGTACTACGGCAAGTAGGCAGGCAGGTGAGTTAGCCGTCTGTCAGGGGCGCGGTGCCGAAAGGGCTGTCGATCACGTATCGGCTGCATCCGTCGGCGCCGCGCCTCGTCACATGGGTACGCGTACAGCGAACTGGTCCCCGCTCGGGCGGATTTGTCGGGGAAGGTGCTGACAACCCCCACGGACCCCCACGGCAGGGAACTCGGCACCACCCACCCCAGAGGAAGCCGACGTCACATGACCGCCCACACCGTCGAGTACATCCGTTACCGCATCCCCTCCGAGCGCTCCGCGGAGTTCCTCTCCGCCTACACCCGCGCCGCCGTCCCGCTGGCCGCGGCACCGCAGTGCGTCGACTACGAACTCTCGCGCTGCGAAGAGGACTTCGAGCACTTCATCCTGCGCATCACCTGGACCTCCACCAAGGACCACCTGGAGGGCTTCCGGGCCTCCGAGCACTTCCGGGACTTCTTCGCGGAGATCCGCCCGTACGTCGAGAACATCGAGGAGATGCGCCACTACACGCCCTCCGCCGTACGCGGCACGGGCGCGTCCACGCCGACCCTCTACACCTGGGCGGGCGGCGAGGAGACCTTCGGGCGGCTGACGGAGATCTTCTACGAGAAGGTGCTGGGGGACGACCTTCTCGCGCCGCTCTTCGCGGACCTGCCGCAGGAGCACGCCCTGCACGTCGCCCAGTGGCTCGGCGAGGTATTCGGCGGTCCCGCCGCGTACTCCCAGGAGCACGGCGGCCACACCCACATGGTCGGCAAGCACCTCGGCAAGAGCATCACCGAGCCGCAGCGCCGCCGCTGGGTCAACCTGATGCAGGACGCGGCGGACGACGCCGGTCTTCCGACGGACGCCGAATTCCGGTCCGCCTTCCTCGCCTACGTCGAGTGGGGCACCCGGCTCGCGGTCTACTTCTCGGGCCCGGAGGCGAGCCGCCCCGCCGAGCAGCCGGTGCCGCTGTGGAACTGGGGAGCGGCGCCGCCGTACCGGCCGTGAAGTGCGCGCGGCGCGGCGGGCTACTTGTTCTTGCCCGCCGCACCGGCGCGCGTCGCGTCCGCGCCCCAGCTCGCGAGGAGCCGCAAGGCTTCGGCCGACGCCGAGTCCGGCTCCGCGTGGTACGTCACCAGTGACTGATCGTGGTCCTCCGGCAGACGCAGCGTCTCGAACGACAGGGTCATGTCGCCCACCAGGGGATGGTGGAAGCGCTTGACGCCGTGGCCCTTCTCGCGCACGTCATGCGTGGCCCACAGGCTGCGGAACTCCTCGCTCTTCACGGAGAGCTCGCCGACCAGCGCGGAGAGCTGCGGATCGTTCGGGAAGCAGCCCGCCTCCATCCGCAGGAAGCTCACCATGTCCGACGCCTTCTGGTCCCAGTCCCGGAACAGGGCGCGCGACTCGGGATGCAGAAAACAGATCCGCGCCCAGTTGCGCTCCTCAAGCGGCAGCGCGCCCCAGTCGCCGAAGAGCGCGGCGGCCATGCGGTTCCAGCCGAGGATGTCCGAGCGGCGCCCGACCACATAGGCGGGCACGCCCTCCATCGCGTCGACGAGCTGGAGCAGCGCGGGCCGCAGATGCTGCGGGCGGGCCGCACGCTTCTTCTTGTGCTGCTTGGGCTTGGCCAGATGCGTCAGGTGCGCGTGCTCGGCGTCCGTCAGACGCAGGGCACGGGCGATCGCGTCCAGGACCTCGCCCGAGACATTGCGGCCGTTGCCCTGCTCCAGCCGGGTGTAGTACGCCACCGAGACCCCCGCGAGCTGCGCCAGCTCCTCGCGGCGCAGCCCCGGCACCCGCCGGTGCCGCCCGAAATTCGGCAGCCCGACGTCCTCCGGCTGCAACCGTGCCCGGCGGGTGCGCAGGAACTCGCTGAGCTCGGCGCGCCCGTCCAGGGGCTCGGGGGCGGGGGTGTGCGCTGGCTGGTCGGCGTCCATGCATTCCAGTATCCGGGGTCCTACGCAGACAAGCCTGTCCCCGTCAGTAGTAGGACCACTGGACGTAGGCAGAGCTGTGACCTGGGTAGATGCCCGTATGGCTGGCACGGTGGATTGCATGACCGCACAGACCAGCACCACCAGCACGGCAAACACCACCACCGTTTCCGCGTACGCCGCCCCGTCCGCCAAGGCCCCCCTGGAGCGGACCACCATCCCGCGCCGCCCGGTGGGCGAGACCGACGTACTGATCGACATCAAGTACGCCGGAATCTGTCACTCGGACATCCACCAGGCGCGCGACGGCTGGGGCGAGGGCATCTTCCCGATGGTGCCGGGCCACGAGATCGCCGGTGTCGTCACCGAGGTCGGCTCCGCCGTCACCAAGTTCTCCGTCGGCGACCGCGTCGGCGTCGGCTGCATGGTCGACTCCTGCCGCGAGTGCGACAACTGCAAGGCGGGCCTGGAGCAGTACTGCGACAAGGGCAACATCCAGACGTACAACGCCCTCGACAAGAACGGCGAGCCGACCTACGGCGGCTACTCCACGCACGTCGTCGTGGACGAGGCCTTCACCGTCCGCATCCCCGACGGCCTCTCCCTGGACGTCGCGGCCCCGCTCCTGTGCGCCGGCATCACCACGTACTCCCCGCTCCACCGCTGGCAGGCGGGCCCCGGCAAGAAGGTCGCCGTCGTCGGCCTCGGCGGTCTCGGCCACATGGGCGTCAAGATCGCGCACGCCATGGGCGCCGAGGTCACCGTGCTCTCCCAGTCCCTGCGCAAGAAGGACGACGGCCTGCGCCTGGGCGCCGAGCACTACTACGCCACCAGCGACGACGCCACCTTCGAGCAGCTCGGCGGCTCCTTCGACCTGATCCTCTCGACGGTCTCCGCGCCGCTGCCCCTGGACAAGTACCTGGGCCTGCTGCGCCCGGAGGGTGCCTTCGTGAACGTCGGCGCCCCCGAGGAGCCCGTGTCCCTCAACCTGTTCTCCGTGATCGGCGGAGGCAAGACCCTCGCGGGTTCCATGATCGGCGGCATCAAGGAGACCCAGGAGATGCTGGACTTCTGCGCCGAGCACGGCCTGGGCTCCGAGATCGAGCTGATCAACGCCGACCAGATCAACGAGGCGTACGAGCGCGTCCTCGCCAGCGACGTGCGCTACCGCTTCGTGATCGACGCGTCGACGATCTGAGGCAGCAGCGGGCCACCGAAAGGGGCCGGGCCGGGTACGCGCCACAGCCGTGGCCGGAACTCGACTCGGCCCCTGGCCCTAGGCCGCATTGCGCAGCAGGCGGGGGGCCGGGTGACCGATGCGGGGCGGGCGGGCCGTGCCTAGTGTGAAGGGCGTCAGCACGGGCACTCCGACGCACAGGAAGAGGTCGCACGATGACCGTCGAGCTCAATCACACCATCGTCGCCGCGAAGGACAAGAAGGCCTCCGCCCAGTTCCTCGCCGACATCCTGGGCCTGGAAGTGAGCCCCCAATACGGCCCGTTCATCCCCGTCGAGATCCCCAACGGCGTCACGCTGGACTACATGGATGCCGGCGACCGGCCGATCACCCCCCAGCACTACGCCTTCCTGGTCTCCGAGGACGACTTCGACGACATCTTCGGCCGCATCAAGGACGCGGGGCTCACCTACTGGGCCGACCCGCACCACCACACCGTCAAGGAGATCAACACCAACGACGGCGGCCGGGGCGTGTACTGGGACGACCCGAACGGCCACAGCCTGGAGATCCTCACCAGGCCGTACGGCAGCGGCAGCTAGGAACTGCCCTCCTGCGCGAGGAAGTCGAGCACGAGTGGCGTCGCGACATCCGCGAACTCCTCGAAGTACGCGTGCCGCGCACCGGGGACGAGCCGCATCCGGGCCCCGGCGATGCGCTGCGTGAGCAGGGGCGCGTTGGCCGTCGGATTGAACACGTCGTCGGTGCCGTGCACGACGAGCGTCGGGGCGGTGATCCGCGCCAGCGCGTCCCAGGCGTCGTGCCGCGAGCTGGCGCGCAGATGGCGGCGGCGCGCGTGCGGCGGCATGGCCGGATCGCCGAGGGTGTGGAACACCGGCTTCCCGGAGGCGCGCTCCCGCTCGGCGATCCAGCCGGGCGTGTACATCAGCTCCAGGAGGGCACGGCGGGCCGCCGCCGCATCCGGCTGGCTGAGGGCGGCGCGCACCTCGGGCCCGCGCTCGACGCCGTGCGGCGCCCCCGGCGACGTACAACCGAGCACGAGCCGGTCGACCCGCTCCGGATGGTCGGCGGCGATCCACTGGGCGACGCGCCCGCCCATCGACGTGCCGTACACATGGGCGCGGTCGATGCCCGCGTGGTCGAGCACGGCGACGACGTCACGGGCGAAGCCGGGGGTGCTGTAGCTGTCGGTGTCCGGGCGCCCGCTCTCGCCGGTGCCGCGCCAGTCCAGTACGACGGTCCGGTACGCGGCGGCGAAGTCGTCCCGCACCGGGTCCCACCAGCGGCGGTTGTTGGACTGCCCGCTGAGCAGGACGAGGGGGCGGCCGGAGCCGTGGACTTCGTAGTGCAGGGCGGTGCCGTCGGCGGCTTCAGCGAGGGGCATGGGACGAACGGTAGCCATACACCGCCCTGGCTAGGGTGCCGGGATGATCGAGACACCCGAGGCCTTCGCCGCGAGCACCGTCCAGCGGGAGGGGGAACGCGGCCGTGCCTGGCTGGCGTCCCTGCCGGAACTGGCCGGGGAACTGCTCGACCGCTGGGACTGCGAGCCGTCGGCGCCGGTCACGCACGGGCAGGTCGGCGTGATCATCCCGGTCCTGCGCCGGTACGACGGGACGCCCGCCGTCCTGAAGATCTCCTTCCCGCACCCCGGCAACGTCCACGAGCCGGACGCGTTCACCGTGTGGGCGGGGCGGGGCGCGGTCCGCCTGCACGAACGGGACGATCCGCGGTTCGCGATGCTCCTTGAGCAGGCGGGTCCCGGCTCGCTCGCCGACGAGCCGGACGCCGACGCGGCGCTGACCGCCGCGGGCCTGCTCGCCCGGCGGCTCGCCGTGCCTGCGCCCGCGGGACTGCCGCGGATGAGCGCGCGGTGCGAGGAGTGGGAGCGCGAACTCAGGGACGACGACAAGGAGCTGGGCTCGCCCCTGGACTCCCGCCTGCTCGACGCGGCCATCGCGACGCTGCGGGAACTGGGCCCCGACCAGCCGGACACCCTCATCCACGGGGACCTGCACGTCGGCAACGTCCTGCGGAGCGAGCGCGAACCGTGGCTCGCCATCGACCCCAAGGGGTACGCGGGCGACCCGGCGTACGACTCGATCACGCTGCTCCACCACCGCTTCGAGGAGCTGCTGACCGCCGCTGATCCGAAGGCGGCCGTCCTGCGCCGCCTCGCCGTCTTCTCGGACGCCGCCGGGATCGACCCGGAGCGGGCCAGGCGGTGGACGCAGGCGCGAGCGGTGACGATGGCGTACTGGGGTCGGCTGCACGGTGATCCGCAGTGGCGGATCCTGGCGGCGGACGGTCTTGCGGAGGCGCTCGTGTAAGAGCTGCGCTCAGGGATTTCGCCGGGGGCGCAACGCTCATCCCTTCCGGTGGGCCGTGCGGCTCCTAACCTGAGGGGGTGAGCAGCCACGAGCGGAACCCCGAGGGAAAGCCCGAGCCCGCGCAGGCCGACGAGCGGGGGGCGCGCGTCATCCCCCTGCGCCCGCGCTCGCGCCAGGCGGACCAGACCCCCGTGCGTACGACTCCCGTGTCCCCTCCCCGGTCCCCGGCGGCGAAAGAGCCGCTGTGGCGGGACATCGTCGGTGACGTCCTGCGCCGCGAGCGCCTCGCCCAGGAGCGGACGCTCAAGGACGTGGCGGAGGCCGCCCGCATCTCGATGCCGTACCTCTCCGAGGTGGAGCGCGGCCGCAAGGAGGCCTCGTCCGAGGTCCTCGCGGCCGGCGCCCGTGCCCTCGGACTCAGCCTGGCGGACCTGCTCTCCCTGGCGCAGGGCGAGTTGACGCGCCACGCGCAGGCGGCAAGGCCGCGCCCGCGCCAGGGAGACATCCGCCTCGCAGCCTGAGGGCTCAGGCCGCCGCAGCCAGCTGCCGCCGGCTGAGCACCTCGTCCGCAAGGCCGTACGCCACCGCGTCCTGCGCGGTGAACACCTTGTCGCGGTCCATGTCCGCGCGCAGCGTGGCGACATCGTGCCCCGAGTGCCGGGACAGGACGTCCTCCACCTGCGAGCGGATCCGCACCATCTCCTTGGCCTGGAGGGCGAGATCGGAGACCGTGCCCTGCCGCCCGCCGCTCGCGGGCTGCCCGAGCAGCACCCGCGAGTGTTCGAGCACGAACCGCCGCCCGGGGTCGCCCCCGGCGAGGAGCACGGCGGCGGTGGAGGCGGCCTGCCCGACACAGAACGTCGAGATCGGGGCGCTGATGAAGCTCATGGTGTCGTAGATGGCCATGAGCGAAGTGAAAGAGCCACCGGGGGAGTTGATGTAGATGGCGACTTCGCGGTCCGGCTGGGACGACTCCAGATGAAGGAGCTGCGCGATGACGACATTGGCCACCCCGTCGTCGATCTCGGTCCCCAGGAAGATGATCCGCTCCGAGAGCAGCCGGCTGTAGACGTCGTAGGAGCGCTCGCCCTGCGGGGTGCGCTCGACGACGGTCGGAATCGTGTACTGGCTCATGCCCTCAGACCCCCAGTCCCATCCGCGGCTTGCTCGCCGCGGGCCGCACGTCGGCGAGTGAATCGAGCACGCGGTCGACCATCCCGTACTCCCTGGCCTGCTCGGCGGTGAACCACCGGTCCCGGTCGCCGTCCCGCGAGATGGTCTCCTCCGACTGCCCGGTGTGCTGGGCGGTGAGCCGCTCGACGGCCTTCTTCGTGAACTCCAGGTTCTCGGCCTGGATCGCGATGTCGGCGGTGGAGCCGCCGATGCCCGCGGAGGGCTGGTGCATCATGATCCGCGCGTTGGGCAGGGCGTAGCGCTTGCCCGCGGTCCCGACGGTCAGCAGGAACTGCCCCATGCTCGCGGCGAATCCCATGGCCAGGGTCGACACGTCGTTCGGGATGAGGCGCATGGTGTCGTAGATGGCGAGCCCCGCGGTGACGGAGCCGCCGGGGCTGTTGATGTACAGACTGATGTCGGTCCGCGGGTCCTCGGCGGAGAGCAGCAGCATCTGCGCGCAGACCCGGTTCGCGGACACCTCGTCGACCTGCGTCCCCAGGAAGACGATCCGCTGGGTCAGCAGCTGTGCGGCCAGATGATCGTCGAACCGGGTCGAGGACGTCTCGTCCTCGGAGGCTCGGGGGGCGCTGACGATGGGTTGCATCGATCGTCCTCCAGACGGTGGGAGCGGCACGCCTGCCGGCCGCTGTCCCACCACCTTCGGACGCCCGCCCCCGTCGCGTCAGCGATCTCTGCCCGCGGCAGATCTGCCCACGGCAGAGGGGCCCGTCCCGGTCAGCCGTCGGAGGGCGCCGGAGCGATTCCCGTCGGGCAGGCCCGGCCCCAGTTCGTCTCCGAGGGGCTGTCCAGCTGAAGGCCGGTGCCGCCGATTCCGCAGTACCCGTCGGGGTTCTTGTCGAGGTACTGCTGGTGGTAGCCCTCGGCGGGCCAGAACGGGCGGGAGGCCGCCGGGAGGATCGTCGTCGTGATCGTGCCGTGGCCCGCGGCGTTCAGGACCTGCTGGTAGGCGTCCAGGGACGCCACCGCGCCCGCTTCCTGCTCGGCGGAGTGGGTGTAGATCGCCGAGCGGTACTGGGTGCCCACGTCGTTGCCCTGGCGGAAGCCCTGGGTGGGGTTGTGGGACTCCCAGAAGAGCTTCAGGAGCGCGGCGTACGAGACGCGGGTCGGGTCGAAGACCACGCGGACCACTTCCGCGTGACCGGTCAGGCCCGAGCAGACCTCCTCGTACGAGGGATTTTCCGTGTAACCGCCCTGGTAGCCGACGTACGTCGTCCAGACGCCCTCCGTCTGCCAGAACTTGCGCTCGGCGCCCCAGAAGCAGCCGAGCCCGAAGTCCGCGATCTCCAGGCCGTCGGGGTACGGGCCCAGGAGCGGGTTGCCGAGGACGGTGTGGCGGGAGGGGACGTCGAATTCGGGGGTCGCGCGGCCCTTCAGGGCCTGCTCGGGGGTGGGGAGCTCGGGCGTGCGGCCGAAGAGCATGGGGCTGTCCTCCTGGGACGCTCTGGTGGGGCGTGGCTAGCGGCTTTCAGGTCAACGTGTTCGGACGTGGCCGCATTCCTGGCCGAACGACGGGCGGGCCGGGCGTCGGGCCGGCGGGGCTTCGGTCCTGCCGGGCGGCGGGCCGCCTCAGTGCGACAGCGTCGCCGGGCTGCCGCCGTTCGCCTCGTACCCCGCGACGGCGAGGGCGCGGTACACCGCGTAGTCCGCGGCCGGGTCCGGGGAGACCGTCCAGGGCAGGGCGCCGACGTGGCCGTCCACGTGGACCAGCTGGTTCATCGCCTCCGCCCAGCGCTCGCAGCGGACCAGGAAGAAGACCAGGAGGTGGCGCACGTGCGCCAGCATCGGGTCGTCGGGGCGGGCCGAGTGCACCGCGTACAGCGCGCCCTCGACCGCCTTGGTGACGACCTCGCTCTCGTAGAAACCGCGGACCAGATTGACCTCGGGGAGGTGTTCGTACACCGCGAAGAGCGGGAGCGCGGCCAGGAGCGAGCCCTTGGGGGCGCGGGCCGCCGCGGCCTCCGCGAAGTTGTTGGCGAGGTCACGCGAGCCGTGCCACTTCTCGCACCAGTAGTGCAGGGCCGCCAGATGCGCTCCCATGTGCGCGGGCGCGCGGTCCAGGATCTTCAGCCACAGCTGCTCGAACTCCTCGCGGGAGTAGGCGAGTCCGCGGGCGATGGAGAGCTCGATGATGTACGGAACCGGGTCGCCGGGGGAGAGGAGCGCCGCTTGCGCGCAGGCTTCCTTCGCCTCCTCCAGGATGATCCGGAACTCGTCCGTCCCGGACGTCGACGACCGCCAGGCCTGCTGGACCAGGAACTCCGCGTGCACCGCCGCACCGCCCGCGTCCTTGGGCGCCTCGGCCCGCCACACGCGCAGCCACTGCCCGCCGGGCTGGTCGCTGACCCCGCCGGGACGCTGCTGGAGCTCCAGGGACGCCGCGCCCGCGAACGCCTGGACGCGCTGCCAGCGCACCTCGCCGTGGATCTCGGTGCCCGCGAGCAGCTGCGAGGCCGCTTTCCAGCTCTGGGACTGCTGGACCACGTCAAGGACGTCCAGGAGGTCGTGGTCCGGACCCGGCATGCGGATGTCCAGCTCCTCCTGCCGCGCGAAGCCGTAGTCCGCGGGGTCCGCGGCGTCCGGTGAACCGGGGGCGACCTGGCGGATTCCGCCGCGCCTGCGCAGCAGGACAGGGCCGAGCACCGCCCCGATCATGATCGCCGCCATCAGCACCCAGAGAATTTCCATGAGTACAAGCGAACCAGACTGGTCTGACACTTGGCGAACCAGTCTCGAACTCGCCGGGCCGCACTCCGTCCCGGACTAGGCTCTGGCCGCATGAGTGACACGTTCAGGAGCCAGAATTTCGAGACCGCCGCGATCCACGCGGGCAACACCGCCGACCCGCTGACCGGCGCGGTCGTCCCGCCGATCTACCAGGTGTCGACGTACAAGCAGGACGGCGTCGGCGGGCTGCGCGGCGGCTACGAGTACAGCCGCAGCGCCAATCCCACCCGCACCGCTCTGGAGGAGAACCTGGCCGCCATCGAGGGCGGCAACCGCGGGCTCGCCTTCGCGTCGGGTCTCGCCGCCGAGGACTGCCTGCTGCGTACGCTGCTCGGTCCCGGCGACCACGTGGTCATCCCCGATGACGCGTACGGCGGCACGTTCCGGCTCTTCGCCAAGGTCGTCTCGCGCTGGGGCGTCGAGTGGTCGGTGGCCGACACCTCCGACCCGGCGGCGGTACGGGCCGCGGTGACCGACCGTACGAAGGCGATCTGGGTGGAGACCCCCTCCAACCCGCTGCTCGGCATCACCGACATCGCCGCCGTCGCCCAGGTCGCCAAGGAGACGGGCGCCCGCCTCGTCGTCGACAACACCTTCGCGAGCCCCTACCTCCAGCAGCCCCTCGCGCTCGGCGCGGACGTGGTCGTGCACTCCCTGACCAAGTACATGGGCGGGCACTCGGACGTCGTGGGCGGCGCGCTCGTCGTCAACGACTCGGCGCTCGGCGAGGAGCTGGCCTTCCACCAGAACGCGATGGGCGCGGTGGCAGGCCCCTTCGACGCGTGGCTGGTGCTTCGCGGCATCAAGACGCTGGCCGTGCGGATGGACCGGCACTGCGAGAACGCGACGAAGATCGCCGAGATGCTGACGCGGCACGCGCGCGTGACGCGCGTCCTCTACCCCGGTCTTCCGGAGCACCCCGGTCACGAGACCGCGGCCAAGCAGATGAAGGCGTTCGGCGGGATGGTGTCCTTCCAGGTCGCCGGCGGCGAGGAGGCCGCGGTCGCGGTCTGCGACCGCGCGAAGCTGTTCACCCTGGGGGAGTCCCTTGGCGGCGTGGAGTCCCTGATCGAGCACCCCGGACGGATGACGCACGCGTCGGTGGTGGGCTCCGCCCTGGAGGTCCCCGCCGACCTGGTGCGGCTCTCGGTGGGCATCGAGAACGCGGACGACCTGCTCGCCGACCTCCAGCAGGCGCTGGGCTAGGAGCCTTGGCGCCCGGTCACCAGCGGGTCAGGGGTGGAGTCGTCTCCGAAGGCTGCTCCACCCAGGGCTGGGCGACCGACGCCCAGATCACGAAGGCGACCGCCGCCGCGAGCAGCAGCAGCCAGAGCAGCCGGCGCAGCGCCCTTCTGCGGCGCAGCATGCGGCTGCCGCGGCGGACCGCGCCGTCGTGGAGCCCGGGCGGGACCGAGGGGGGCGTGCCGTCGTCCAGGAGGCGGCGGACCGCGTCCTCCTTGCGGTCGAACTGGTTCACGACGGGGCCGCCTCTCCCACGGGACGCGGCGGCGCGGGGCCGCGCGTTGGATGCAGGACCGTCTCCATCGCGCGGGCGCAGATCGTCCCCACCCGCTCGGCGGGCAGGCCGAGCAGCGCGGCAGCCTGTTCCTCGGCGACGCCCTCGTACAGCCGCAGTACGAGAATCAGCCGCTCCTGGGGCGTGAGCCGGGCCAGGACGCCGCCGTGGCCGCGGTGCCTGCGCCAGGCGCCGCGGGCGAACCGGACGGCCAGCTGCTGGCGGGTGCGGTCGTAGGGATCCTCGCCGCGCATCCGGTCCCAGGTCGCGTACGAGTGCGCAAGGGACGCGGTCAGCAGGGCACGCGCGCGTGGGTTGGCGTCCGGTGGCTCGGCGGTGAGCAGCGTCGCGGCGTGCAGCAGCCTGCCTGCCGCGCCCGCGACGAATGCCTCGAACTCCCGGGCACGGCGGGCGTTCAAAGACGCCTGCCGCTCGCGCACCGCGCCTCCCGCCTGGAGGGGACCGGCCCCCGGTCTCATATGAGGCCAGGCACACGGCCGGGGTCAATAGGCAGGAGGGGCCGGAGCGCCGGCCTCAGGAAGCGGGCGTCTCCGGCGGCGTCTGCGCGGTCTGCCGGGCGGAGAGGGCGGAATTGAAGCGCGTGAGGAGCGTGCAGAAGCTTTCGCGCTCCTGCGGGGACCAGTCATCGGTCAGCTCGGCCATGAGGTCACGCCGCGAGGAGCGCACCTCATTGAGGCGCGCCTCGCCGCGCGGCGACAGCTGGAGCACCACGGCGCGGCCGTCCTCGGGGTGCGAGGTGCGTTTGACCAGGCCGGTGTCGACCAGCGGGGCGACCTGCCGGGTGACCGTCGACGAGTCGATGCCCATGCTTGCCGCGAGCGCCTTGACGCCCATCGGCCCCTCCTTGTCGAGGCGGTTGAGCAGCAGATATGCGGCGCGGTCCATGGAGTTGCGGACCTGTCCGACGCCGCCGAGGCGTGTCTGCTCCGCACGGCGGGCGAACACGGCCACCTGGTGTTGCAGCGTGTCGAGGAGGCCGGGATCGCTGGCGGTCGTCATGTCCGGAGTTGTGGGCATGGCCGGGGGCTCACTTCATGCGAGGGCGATGGGTTGGGGGACAGGGTACGCGGCCGGGAGGCGAGGCGTACCGGCGCTGCGCAAACCAGTCTCGGCACGTGGTCACCACAGGAGGACCCTGCTGTGAACTGGGAGACTGGCCGTCATGAGCTACCGCACGCCTCACTCCTTGCCGTCGGTCACCCTGGACGACGTGCGCGGTGCCCAGAAGATGCTCTCGGGTGTGTCCAGGGTGACGGCCATGGAGGGCAGCAGGCACCTGTCACAGCTGGTGGGCTCGCCCGTCCACTTCAAGTGCGAGAACCTCCAGCGGACGGGTTCCTTCAAGCTGCGCGGTGCGTACGTACGGATCGCGGGGCTGCTGCCCGAGGAGCGCGCGGCCGGGGTGGTGGCCGCCAGCGCGGGCAACCACGCGCAGGGCGTGGCCCTGGCGTCCTCGCTCCTGGGCGTGCGCTCCACGGTCTTCATGCCGGTGGGCGCCCCGCTGCCCAAGGTCGCGGCGACCCGTGAGTACGGCGCCGAGGTACGGATGCACGGCCAGGTGGTCGACGAGACGCTGGCCGCCGCGCAGGAGTACGCGCACGAGACGGGCGCCGTCTTCATCCACCCCTTCGACCACCCCGACATCATCGCGGGGCAGGGCACGGTGGGCCTGGAGATCCTGGAGCAGTGCCCCGAGCTGCGCACCCTGGTCCTGGGCGTCGGCGGCGGCGGGCTCGCCGCGGGCATCGCGGTGGCGGTCAAGACGCTGCGCCCGGACGTGAAGCTGATCGGCGTGCAGGCCGCGGGCGCGGCGGCGTACCCGCCCTCGCTCGCCGCGGGGCACCCGGTGTCCATCGAGAACCCGGCGACGATGGCCGACGGCATCAAGGTCGGGCGCCCCGGCGACGTGCCGTTCCGGATCATCGAGGATCTGCTCGACGACGTGGTCACCGTCTCCGAGGACGAGCTGTCCAGTGCGCTGCTGCTCTGCCTTGAGCGGGCCAAGATGGTCGTCGAACCGGCGGGCGCGAGCCCCGTCGCGGCGCTCCTGAGCCGGCCACAGGAGTTCGAGGGCCCGGTGGTCGCGCTCCTGTCGGGCGGCAACGTGGACCCGCTCCTGATGCAGCGGATCCTGCGCCACGGCATGGCCGCCGGGGGCCGCTATCTCTCGCTGCGCCTGCGTCTGACGGACCGGCCGGGGGCCCTGGCCACGCTCCTCGGGGTGTTGTCGGTGGTCGACGCCAACGTCCTGGACGTGAGCCATGTGCGGACCGATCCGCGCCTCGGGCTCACGGAGGCGGAGGTGGAGTTGCAGCTGGAGACCAAGGGCCCCGCACACTGCGTCGAGGTCGGCACGGCTCTGCGCGAGGCGGGCTACACCGTCATCGACTGACGGCTCCGCACAGCGCGGGCAGCGGCGGAAAATCCCGTACGCGCCCGGTCGTTCCCCGCTATTTTGCGTTGTCCACAGGCTCTGCAAACCCCGTTGTGGAGACGCGATGTATCGCGTTATGGTGTGTCTCACGTCACTGGTCGCCGGGCGAGTACTACCCGGCAAATTTAAGCTTTTCCGTAGGAAGTAACCCAAACCACTGGGAGAACCCACATGCCAGGCGCCATCTACGCCGAAGGCCTTGTGAAGACCTTCGGCGACGTAAAGGCTCTGGACGGCGTCGATCTGGATGTCCCGGAAGGCACCGTGCTCGGTCTCCTCGGGCCGAACGGCGCGGGCAAGACCACGGCGGTGCGCTGTCTGACGACGCTGCTGACCCCGGACCGCGGCCGGGCGGTCGTCGCGGGCATCGACGTGCTGAAGCATCCGAACGAGGTGCGGCGCTCGATCGGGCTCTCGGGCCAGTTCGCCGCCGTCGACGAGTACTTGACGGGCCGCGAGAACCTCCAGATGGTCGGCCAGCTCTACCAGATGAAGGCCAAGGAGGCGAAGGTCAGGGCGGGCGAGCTGCTCGACCGGTTCAATCTCGCCGACGCCGCGGACCGCCCCTCCAAGACGTATTCGGGAGGTATGCGCCGCCGCCTCGACCTTGCGGCCGCGCTCGTCGTGTCACCCCCAGTGATGTTCATGGACGAGCCGACGACGGGGCTCGACCCGCGCAACCGCCAGCAGCTCTGGGAGGTCATCCAGGAGCTGGTGTCGGGCGGCACGACCCTGCTGCTCACCACGCAGTACCTCGAAGAGGCCGACCACCTGGCGCACGACATCTGCGTCGTCGACCACGGCCGGGTCATCGCGCGCGGCACCTCCGACCAGCTCAAGGCGCAGACCGGTGGCGAGCGCGTCGAGGTCGTGGTGCACGAGCGCGAGCACATCACCCCGGCCGAGGAGGTCCTGCGGGGCCTGGGCAAGGGCGACGTCGCCGTCGAGAGCCACACCCGCAAGCTCACGGTCCCGGTCTCCGGCGGCGCCAAGCTGCTCGCCGAGGTCATCCGCGAGCTGGACATGCGGGGGGTCGAGATCGACGACATCGGGCTGCGCCGCCCGACCCTGGACGACGTGTTCATCTCGCTGACCGGCCACGTGGCGGAGGCGGCGCCGAACGGCGGGGACGGCGAGGTCGGCGAGGTCGGCGGGGACGCCAAGGACGCCAAGGACACGGAGGACGCGAAGTGAGCGCTGTATCCGACACCCCGCAGCTCCTGGCGCCCCGTCCCAAGGGCGGCATCGTCCAGTCGGTCAGGGACTCCCTCGTCGTGGCCAAGAGGAACCTGATCCGCATGACCAGGATCCCCGAGATGATCCTCTTCGGGGTCATCCAGCCGGTGATGTTCGTGGTCCTTTTCACGTACGTCTTCGGGGGTTCCATCAACATTCCGGGTGCGCCCGCGGGCAGCGCGAGCGCCTACAAGGAATTCCTGATGGCGGGCATCTTCGCGCAGACCGTCACGTTCGCCACGGCGGGCGCCGGCGCGGGCATCGCGGACGACATGCACAAAGGCCTGATCGACCGCTTCCGGTCGCTGCCGATGGCGCGCGGCGCCGTCCTCACCGGTCGTACCCTCGCGGATCTGGTGCAGACGGCCGTGACCCTGGCCGTGCTCGCGGTGGTGGCGCTGATCGTCGGCTGGCGCACGCACGAGAACATCGGCAAGGTTCTCGCGGGCTTCGGCCTGCTCCTCCTCCTCGGGTACGCGTTCACGTGGATCGGCGCACTGATCGGCCTGTCCGTGCGGACCCCCGAGGCGGCGACCTCGGGCGGACTGATCTGGCTGTTCCCGCTGACCTTCATCTCGAACGCGTTCGTGCCGGTCAACGGAATGCCCAGGTTTCTGCAGTACGTCGCCGAGTGGAACCCGTTCAGTGCCACGGTGGCGGCAGCCCGGGAGCTGTTCGGCAACACCATCGAGGGTGTTCCGAAGTCGGTCACCGGAGCCTGGCCGATGGAGCACCCCGTCTGGGCCTCGCTGATCTGGTCCGTGATCATCATCGTGGCGTTCCGCACGCTCGCGGTCCGCAAGTACCGCCGGGCGGACTAGAAGTACCGCCGGGCGACTGGAAGCACCGCCGGGCGGACCGGCCGGGCCCGGACACGCGAAAGGCCCCCGCACCTCGCGTGCGGGGGCCTTTCGTGCGTCGCTGTCGCGGGCCTCAGGCCTGGTACGGCTTCGCCTGGAGGATCTTCACCGAGGCCAGCTTGCCGTTCGGCAGTTCGTACTGCGCGTCCTCGCCGATCTTCTTGCCGTTCACACCGCTGCCGAGCGGGGACTGCGGCGAATACGTCTCGATATCGGCGCTCGCGTACTCGCGGGAGGCGAGCAGGAACTGCAGGGTGTCGTCCTCGTCGCCGTCAAAGGCGATCGTCACGACCATGCCGGGCGCGACCACGCCGTCCGCGGCCGGCGCCTCACCGACCTTCGCGTGCTCCAGGAGCTGGGTCAGCTGGCGGACGCGGAGCTCCTGCTTGCCCTGCTCCTCCTTGGCCGCGTGGTACCCGCCGTTCTCGCGCAGGTCGCCCTCCTCACGTGCCGCCGCGATCTTCGTAGCGATCTCGGTGCGCGCGGGACCAGACAGGTACTCAAGCTCGCCCTTGAGCTTGTTGTACGCCTCCTGGGTCAGCCAGGTGACGTTCTCGCTGGTCTGGGTCACAGGTGCTCCTCGTAGGTACTGGGAATACAAAGCATCGCCCTACCCAGAAGGATGTTCCCTCACGGGTGGGCGAAACCACGAGCCTAACAATTCAGGCGCGTGAGGGGGAGGACATAAGCCATCAGAAATACGTCGACGCAGGTGAGAGCAGGTACACCGGGGGCGTCGGACGGCCTGCGTGACGCAGGGGGAGAGCCGGCGTCAGTCCGAGTGGCAGCCGAGCAGCTCGGCGCTCGTCCCGCGGGCCTTCGTGCGCAGCGTGACGACCTTGTCGATCCGTTCCTGGCGCTGGTCGAAACGGAAGTCCGCCCGGCCCACCTCTTCGCCGTCCTCGGCCTGGGACCGCAGGGTGCAGTAGCCCTTGGCGTCCGCGTCCTTGCGCACCTCCAGGTGCACCTCGACCGCGCTGTCGGAAATGACGTCCCACTTGATCATTTCGCCGCTGACCTTGGTGCCGGACACGTAGTCGTAGCCGAACCAGCCGACCATCAGGAGGAGGAGCGCACCGAGGACCGAGCCGATGATCTTCAGCTTCCGGTCCGCGCGTTCGTCGGCGGTCCGCGACTGGCCGTAACGGCCGTCGGGGGCCTTCTCGCTCACGGCCGCCATGATCGTCCTCCTGGAAAAGGGATGCCGGAATTTTCCGCCCCCCGGTTCCGTCACTATAGAAGCCTCCCGCCCGCCACCCGACCGCCGCCCCGCACCGACGCCCCTGCGGGACGGCACCTGTTTACCGCGCCATATTGACCGGGCGCCCAATGACTGAGGATCGAGTCTTGACTGAGCAGCTGCGACTGATGGCCGTGCACGCCCACCCTGACGACGAGTCGTCGAAGGGCGCGGCCACCATGGCCAAGTACGTGTCCGAGGGGGTGGACGTGCATGTCGTGACCTGCACGGGCGGGGAGCGCGGCGACATCCTCAACCCCAAGCTCCAGGGTGACAAGTACATCCAGGAGAACATCCACGAGGTGCGCCGCAAGGAGATGGACGAGGCGCGCGAGATCCTCGGCGTCAAGCAGGACTGGCTCGGCTTCGTCGATTCGGGTCTTCCCGAGGGCGACCCGCTGCCGCCGCTGCCCGAGGGCTGCTTCGCCCTCGAGGACGTCGACAAGGCCGCCGGTGAGCTGGTCCGGCAGATCCGCTCGTTCCGTCCGCAGGTCATCACGACGTACGACGAGAACGGCGGCTATCCGCACCCCGACCACATCATGACCCACAAGATCTCGATGGTGGCCTTCGACGGCGCTGCGGACGCCGAGAAGTACCCGGAGAGCGAGTTCGGGCCGGTCTACCGGCCGCTGAAGCTCTACTACAACCAGGGCTTCAACCGGCCGCGCACCGAGGCGCTGCACCAGGCGATGCTCGACAAGGGCATGGAGTCGCCCTACGGGGACTGGCTCAAGCGCTGGGACGAGTTCGAGCGGGTCGAGCGCACGCTGACCACGCACATTCCCTGCGCCGACTTCTTCGAGGTCCGGGACAAGGCACTGATCGCGCACGCCACGCAGATCGACCCCGAGGGCGGCTGGTTCCGGGTGCCGATGGAGCTCCAGAAGGAGGTCTGGCCCACGGAGGAGTACGAGCTCGCGAAGTCGCTCGTCGATACATCCCTCCCCGAGGACGACCTCTTTGCGGGCATCCGCGACAATGCCTAGCGTGAACGTACATCTGGCAATGACGCATCTCGTCCCTCTCGCCAAAGAGGTCGACGATGACAAGGTGACCCCGGGTGTTCTCGGCTTCATCGTCTTCGCGGTGATGGCTCTCGCCGTCTGGGGGCTGATGAAGTCGATGAACAAGCACATGCGGAAGGTCGACTTCAAGGAACCCGCGGAGTCGTCCGCCGGTTCCCCGAGCTCCGCCGGTTCCCCGAGCTCCGTCGGTTCCGCGAACTCCGCCGGTTCCGCGGACCGCTCCGGTGAGTCCGAGCCCCGCAAGGGCTAGGAAGCACTCGGTACCGTCACTCCCATCACCTCCCGGGAGTGGCGGTTGGGCACCATGCCCAGGCTCCAGGCCTGCCAGCCGGCCTCCAGGTCGGCGCCGCGCTGCATGAGCAGGCCGTACGCCTCCATGTAGTCGACGAGGGCGCCGTCGCGCGTCGGGTGAGCGGCGCGGACGAGCTGGCTGAGCTCCTCCTGCGCGACGGCGGTACCGATCTCCCAGCCGCCGGGCGACGCGTACGGCAGCAGGGTGCAGCGCAGGAAGCGGGCCCAGTCCCCGCCGCGCCGGTCGCCGTACGAGGCGAACAGGGCGGCGGCCTCGTCGCACAGGGCGAGCGCCTGCTGGGCGCGGGTGTTCCCCGCGTCGACGACCGCGAGCTCCAGGCACGTCCAGGCCTCGCCGTGCGCGACGCCGATGCGCTGGAAGTCGGCGCGGGCGTCCACCAGGAGCTGGCGGGCGAAGCCGGAGTTGCGCAGCGAGCCCGTCTGGGCGGCACGCTGGTCGCGCGTGACCCGCGCCGAGTGGTGGCGCGCGCACGCCAGGCCGTACACGTCCCGCATCCGCGAGAACATCGTCCGCGAGCGTTCGAGCTCGCGCACCGCCTGGTCGAGCTGACCGGCCTCCTCCAGGGCCTGGCCCAGGTAGTAGGCGCTCCACGCCTCGCCGCGCGCGTCCTCGTTCTCGCGGTGCCGGGACACCGCCTGCCGCAGGCCGTCCACCGCGGCCGACGCGTCGCCGTCCACCATGCGGGCCCGCGCCAGCTGCGTCAGGGCCCACGCCTCGCCGCGGCCGTCGCGCGTACGCCCGTAGAGGTCGAGGGCGCCCCGCAGCTGCTCCTCCGCACGCGGTACGTCGCCCATGCGCAGGCACAGCTGGCCGAGCTGGAAGTGCGCCCAGGCCTCGCCGTGCAGGGAGTCGTTCTCGCGGTGCAGGGCCAGCGAGGCCTCCAGGAGTCCAAGGGCCTTGTTGAGGTTGGAGCGGTCGCGTTCCACCGCAGCGAGGGCGTGCATCGTCCAGGCGCGGTCACCGGCGAGCTCGTCGGCGGCCTGGAGTTCCAGGGCCTCGCTGAGCCGGGCCGCGGCCTCCGTCAGGTTGCCCTGGTGGTGCAGGGTGATCCCCAGGGAGCACAGGGCGAGGGCGGCGCCCGCGTCCTGGTGGGCCTCCATGTACAGGTCGACGACCGATGTCAGGGTCGTCCGCGCCTGGTCGAGCTCGCCGAGCTGCCGCGATGCGATGCCCGTGCGCCACTGCACGCTCCGGGTGAGAAGCCCCTGGTCGACGGCCTGCGCGAGCTCGCTGATCTCACCCAGGCGGTAGAGGTCGCCGCGCAGCAGGCAGTAGTCGCACAGCGCGCCCAGGAGGTGGAGCACGGCCTGTTGGTCGACGCCCTCCGCGTGCCGCAGGGCGGCCGTGATGAAGCTCGACTCGTCGTCGAGCCAGCGCAGGGCGGCGTCGAGGGACGAGAAGCCGTGCCGGTCGAACTGGCCCGCCCGCGTCGACATCTTGCCGTCGACCAGGCGGATCACCGATCCGGCGAGCTCGCTGTAGCTGACGATCAGCCGCTCCTGCGCGGCCGTGCGCTCCGCGGGCTCCTCCTCGTCGAGGACGCGGGCCAGGGCGAAGGACCGTACGAGGTCGTGCAGGCGGTAGCGGCTGCCGCGCACGTGGTCGACGAGGCCCGCGCGCGAGAGCGCGGTCAGCTGCCGGGCCGCCTCCTGCTCGTCGGCGCCGAGCAGAGCCGCCGCGGCGGCCGTCCCCAGCGACGCGCGGCCCGCGAGGGCGAGCCTGCGCAGGAGGCGGCGCGCGGAATCGGCCTGGTCGCTGTAGCGCAGCCACAGGACGCGCTCGACGGGTTCCACCGGGCCGTACGCGGCGAGGTCGGCGGCCAGCTGGCGCGGGGTGCGCGCGCCGATCGAGGACCCCGCGACGCGCAGGGCGAGCGGAAGGCCGCCGCACAGCTCCCGCACCGCGTCCTCCGACTCGGCGTCGTAGGGCCCGGACGTGTCCTGCGCGGCCTCCCGCAGCAGCTCCTCCGCGCCCGCCGCGTCCAGCGGCTCCACCGGCAGCTGGTGCACCCAGGCGGGCAGGTCGGCGGGGAGTTCGAGGGGCTTGCGGGCGGTGACGATCACGAGGCTGTCGGAGCGCTCGGGCACGAGGGTGCGCACCTGCTGCGGGTCGCTCGCGTCGTCAAGTACGACGGTCACCGCGAGCCCGGTCAGATACTGGTGGTAGAGCTCGCTGAGCCGTTTGACCTGCTGCTCCTGCGAGGAACGCTCCCGGAACAGCAACTGCTCGCGCGGGGCGCCCAATCGATTCAGCAGATGCAGGAGCGCGTCGCGCGTGGACAGCGGCTGGGAGCTCTCGCCCCGCAGGTCGACGACGCAGGCGCCGCGGAACTGGTCCCGCAGGTCGTGCGCGGCCCGCACGGCGAGCGAGGAGCGCCCGGAGCCCGGCGCGCCGTGCAGCACGACCACGGTGGGCCGGGTCTCGGTGCTGGCCCGCGCGGCGTGCACCCACTGGGCGACCCGCGCGAGCTCGGCGCGGCGCCCGGCGAAGTGGCCCTCCGGCTCCGGAAGTTGCGTGAAGGACTGCTCCAGTACGGTGCGCCTGCGGGCCGCCGCGCTCTTGTCCGTGCCGCGCAGTTGGGGCGCGGCCTTCTTCTTGCCGGTCCCGGAGGACGCCTGGAGCACCCGCTGCTGGTCGAGGAAGGGCCGGATGCCCCGCACCTCAAGAGCTGTCAGCCATTGCAGCCGCAGTTGCTCGGGCCCGCCCGGCTGGCTGAGCGCACCGGCGCGGCGGCTGGCCGCCGGCACATGGGCCGCGGTGACCTTCAGGACGGTGGTGGCGGCGCCGATGACACCGACGGCGGCGCCCGCGCCCAGCGCGGTCGAGGTCTCCGTCCCCAGGGCGAGGTCGGCCACACACGCCGCCACGGCCGCAACGACGGCCACGAGCAGGGGAGTTCCCGCGCCCTCCTTGGCGTAACGCTGCCCGAAGGAGAGCTGCCCGGCCTCCGACTCGTCGACGGCCTGCGTATAGGCCGCGTACTCCTCCTCGGCGGCCTGCCCCATGGCGTCGAGCGAAGCCCGGGCCCGCGAGAGCAGCACCCCCGCGTCGATGCGCCCGCCGGAGCGCCGCACCTCTTCCTCCACCGCCCGCACCAACAGCCGCTCGGCTTCGGCCCGATGGCTGTCCCGCATATGGGTCCCCCTCCGAGAGCAATAGTCGCCTGCGGTCACAAGTGTCCTGCGTACAGCGCTCCGGCGCGAGGTACTCCGCGGATCACGTGGGACAGTCCGCGGATCCGGGGGCCGGGTGAGCGAGGCGCACGGAGCCTCGCTCACCCGCAGCACGGTGGCCAACTGGACCGCCTTCTCACACGCAGTCCCGCACCCCCACGTCCGTCGGCTTCAACTACGCCCGACGCTTGTTTGTCCCCGAAATCCGCACCCGGCGTCCCTCGATGCGCTGTCAGACGGCTCCCAGGTCGACAGTGACGGAGAAGGGCGCAGCAGTCTTGATCGCGCCGGTGAACATCTCGCCGTCCCGGTAAGCCTTGGTCGCCGGGTCGAGGACGTACGTGTAGATGATCGGGATACCGGTGGCGGCCTGTTCGACCCGCCAGTAGAAGGGGATGCCTGCCTTGGCGTACTGGTCCACCTTCACGATGCGGTCGGTGGTCTCCGAGCCGGGCGATACGACTTCGACGACCAGGAGCACGTGTTCGGGGCGGGTGGGTGTGAGGTCGATGGTCTCCGCCCGGTAGACGATGACGTCCGGACGGCGGTTGGTGAGCGGAACGTCCTGCAAACGGACGTCGAAGTCCGTGTCGGCGTTCCAGTCCGGGCCTGCGGCAGCGTCCAGGGCATTGGCCAGGATCCGGGCCAGCCGGTTGTGCCGCTTGGACGCGCTCGGGCTCACGACGACCATTCCGTCCACGATCTCGATGCCGGCACACTGTTCCTCGGACCAGGAGTCGTACTGCTCCGCGCTGATCTGGCTGTGCATCCACGCGGGCGCCACCATCTCGGCGGTCATGGTGGGCCTCCTTCGAGGAGCATCAACGGTTCCAGCGCTGCTGGGCTCAGCCTACTGGGGCTGGTCGCAGCCCGCCGGACGAGGCGAGCCGTCCCAATTGCATTCTTGCCCCGAGTGAGTTGTGACGGGTGGGAAGCCGGTCCTTCACCGTGTGCCTGCGCGAAAGCGCAGTTCGGCCAAGCGGGGCAGAGCATGTGCGGGCCCCGTTGGCGGGGGCGGGTGCTGTGAGAGGCTGGAGCGCATGAACCGGCTAGCTGGCGTGACCTCGCCGTATCTCCTTCAGCACGCTGACAACCCGGTCGACTGGTGGCCCTGGATGCCGGAGGCATTCGAGGAAGCACGGCGGCGTGATGTGCCCGTCCTGCTGTCCGTCGGCTACTCGGCCTGCCACTGGTGTCACGTCATGGCGCACGAGTCGTTCGAGGACGACGACACGGCCGCCTTCCTGAACGCGAACTTCGTCAACGTCAAGGTCGACCGCGAGGAGCGGCCCGACATCGACGCCGTCTACATGGAGGCCGTGCAGGCCGCGACCGGCCAGGGCGGCTGGCCCATGACCGTCTTCCTCACCCCCGACGCCGAGCCCTTCTACTTCGGCACCTACTTCCCGCCCGAGCCCCGGCACGGCATGCCGTCCTTCCAGCAGGTCGCCGACGGGGTGCGGCGCGCCTGGGCCGACCGGCGCGACGAGGTCGACGAGGTCGCCGGGAAGATCGTCCGCGACCTCTCCGAACGCCAGCTCGCGTTCGGCGCCGACGAGCTGCCCGGCGAGGACGAGCTCGCCCAGGCGCTGCTCGGCCTGACGCGCGACTACGACGCGACGCAGGGCGGCTTCGGCGGCGCGCCCAAGTTCCCGCCGTCCATGGTCATCGAGTTCCTGCTGCGGCACTACGCCCGCACCGGCTCCGAGGGCGCCCTCCAGATGGCCGCCGACACCTGCGAGCGGATGGCGCGCGGCGGCATCTACGACCAGCTGGGCGGCGGGTTCGCGCGGTACTCCGTGGACCGCGAGTGGGTCGTGCCGCACTTCGAGAAGATGCTGTACGACAACGCCCTGCTGTGCCGCGTCTACGCCCACCTGTGGCGGGCCACGGGATCCGACCTCGCGCGGCGCGTCGCCCTGGAGACCGCCGACTTCATGGTGCGCGAACTGCGCACGAACGAGGGCGGCTTCGCCTCCGCGCTCGACGCGGACAGCGAGGACGCGGTGAGCGGCAAGCACGTGGAGGGCGCGTACTACGTATGGACGCCGGAGCAGCTGCGCGAGGTGCTCGGTGATGACGATGCGGAGATCGCCGCCGCGTGCTTCGGGGTGACGGAGGAAGGGACCTTCGAGGAGGGCGCCTCCGTGCTCCGGCTTCCGGTGGACAGCGGCGTGGTCGCGGATGCCGCGCGGCTCGACTCGATCCGGGAGCGGCTGCTCGCGGCGCGGTCCCGGCGGCCCGCGCCCGGACGTGACGACAAGGTCGTCGCCGCCTGGAACGGCCTCGCCGTCGCCGCGCTCGCCGAGGTGGGGGCGTACTTCGAGCGGCCGGATCTGGTGGCGGCGGCGGTGGGCGCCGGTGACCTGCTGGTCCGCCTGCACATGGACGACAGGGCGCGGCTCTCCCGTACGTCCAAGGACGGTGTCGTGGGCGCCAACGCCGGTGTCCTGGAGGACTACGCGGATGTCGCCGAGGGGTTCCTCGCGTTGGCATCCGTGACGGGGGAGGGGGTGTGGCTGGAGTTCGCGGGGTTCTTGCTCGATCACGTGCTCGGGCAGTTCGTGGATGCGGAGTCCGGCTCTCTGTACGACACCGCCGCGGACGCCGAGCAGCTGATCAGGCGGCCGCAGGATCCCACCGACAACGCGGTGCCTTCCGGGTGGACGGCGGCTGCGGGGGCGCTTCTGTCGTACGCGGCGCATACGGGGGCGGAGCCGCATCGGCTGGCGGCCGAGCGGGCCCTCGGGGTCGTGAAGGGGCTTGCGCCCCGGGCTCCGCGGTTCATCGGGAACGGTCTTGCAGTGGCCGAGGCCGCGCTCGACGGGCCTCGTGAGGTGGCTGTCGTCGGTGAGGTGGGGGGCGAGTTGCATCGCACCGCGCTGCTGGGGTCGGCGCCGGGGGCCGTTGTCGCCGTGGGCCCTGCGGGCAGCGACGAGTTTCCGCTGCTCGCGGGGAGGGAGCTGGCGGCGGCCTACGTCTGCCGGCGGTTCGTCTGCGACGCGCCTACCGCTGACGCGGGGGAGCTGGCGGCGAAGCTTTCGGGGTGAGGGCTCGGGGCTGAGGGCTGGGGGCGGGCCCTGCGGGGCAATGTCCCCAACCCCGCCCCTTCCCGAAAACCCGCTGGCGCGGGGGCCTTGCGTGCCGTCGTCACCGGCTCCGCCGAGTTCGTCCTCAAACGCCGGACGGGCTGAGATTCCGCCGGTCCGGGGGCGGAGCCCCTTGCGCGGCGCAGCCGCAATCAGATACAGCCGGGAAGGGGCGGGGTTGGGGAGAATTCACTTACCGCCCGCTCCACGATCCCCTCCAGCCGATCATGATGCGCCCCGCGCCAGTACACCCGCCCGCACTCCCCGCACTCCGCGAACACGTCATAAGTCCCCCGCGTGCCGCCCTCCAGCCGATCCGCCACGTCCTCCTTGCTCGCCGCCCGCAGCGAGCCGTTGCAGGCAGTGCAGCGCGACCAAGGACGCAGCGCCGGAGCGAAACGACCCAGCACATCCCGGAGTTGATCGTCCGGCGCGTCGCTGTAGACGTACGCGCCCGCCCACAGCTCCCGCCGCCGCAGCAATCCCCGGTCCCGGCTGAGCAGCACCCGCTGCTCAGCAGCCGAGCGCTTGGCGAGGGCGGGGTCGCCGATGTCCGTGCTCTCGTATGCCGCGTCGACGCCCAGGAGACGCAGCCGCCGGGCCAGCGTGCCGAGGTGGACGTCCAGGAGGAAGCGGAGAGGGGCGCCGGGCACCGGCTGGGGGCGGGGGACGGCGCGGACCTCCACCGACTCGCCCGCCGCCGGAATGTGCGAGACCGGGACCTCCGCGCCGTCCACGACGAGCGCGCCCACCTCCGTCAGCGGCACCCCGAGCGATTCGACGACGTGCCCGAGCGTGGACACGCCGTCCGTAGCTGCCGCGGTGGCGCCGCCCCTGCGCTCGTGCGGGACGAAGAGGCCCAGCTCGGGGGCGAATTGGATGAGGATCTCCGGACCGTTCATGCGGTCAGGATGGCATGGAGGGCACCCGCGGGACCCGGCATTTACGGCGCCCCGCGCCCCGACGAGAAGCCCGCCGTCAGCATGTTCAGGGTGCGGTCCACAAGATCGCCCAGGTCCTCCTCGTGGCCGTGCTCCGCCCAGTACGCCGTCGCCTCCGTCAGCGCGCCGATCAGGCCCATCGAGAAGACCCGTACCTCCAGCCCCTCCGCGTCGCGGCCGGTGCGGTCCGCGATGACGCGGCACAGCATCCGGCCGGTGACCGACATGCTCTCCAGCATCCGGGAGCGTACGGCGGGGATCTCGACCATCAGGCGGGTGCGGAGGCGGGAGACTTCCGGGTCCTCGGTGAACCCGAGGCTCAGTGCCCTGCGCAGCACGTGCCGCAGGGACTCCACGATCGGCTCGTCCGCCGGGCGCGCCCGCAGCTCGTCCTCCAGGAGTGGGTCGTACTCGTCGGTGAGGACGATGTCCTCCTTGGTCGGGAAGTAGCGGAAGACCGTCGACGCCGACACCTCCGCCGCCCCGGCGATCTGCTCGACGGTCGTGGCGTCGTACCCCTGCTCCTCGATCAGCCGGTAGGTGGCCTCACGGATCGCGATGCGGGTCTTCAGCTTCTTTCGCTCACGGAGCCCGGGAGGGGAGCAGGAAGCGGTGGTACGTGCGGCCGTCATGGCCCTCATTGTCGGGCATCCGCCGTACGAGTGCCCTTGTGCACGCAAATGGCCGCGGCTGGAGAGCCGCGGCCATGAAGAGGGGAAGGGGTCTGGGGCTGCTACCCGTGTTGGTAGGCCACCAGCGAGATGCCCACGTAGTGCACCGCGAACGCGGCCAGTGTCAGGGAGTGGAAGACCTCGTGGAAGCCGAAGAAGCGGGGGGAGGGGTTGGGGCGCTTGATGCCGTAGATCACGCCGCCCGCGCTGTAGAGCAGTCCGCCCACG
>NZ_JBNNJZ010000052.1:0-32206 GCF_050270335.1 Streptomyces sp. NPDC059900 | reverse complement strand
CCTTGGGGTCCTTCATCAGCAGCGCGACGGGGTCGACCTTCTTCAGCGGCCGGCCCGCGGCGTGTTCGGGTGCCGGTCAGGCCCTCGTACGGGCGTCCGTACGGGCTCCGGCAGGGCCTCTGCGCGGGCTCCGGCAGGGGTGAGCTCAGAAAGTCTGCAACGTCACCAGAGTGATGCGCCGCTGCTCGCCCTCACCCTCGACTTCGATCCGTACCCGCTGCCCTGGCCTGAGCAACCGCAGGCCGCCCGCGTCGAACGCCGGGGGATCGAAGGTCACCGGGGTGCCGTCGTCGAGCAGCACGCTGCCGCTGCGGGTCTCGGAGTCGTACGTGTACGCGGTCGCCTGCATGGGGGAAGCGTACTCAGTCGGCGATCAGGAGCCGCGCCGCGGCCGCCGCCGTGCGCGGTCCCACGCCAAGGGCGAGCGCGGCCCGCAGGTCGTCGCCGGTGTCCACGTCCTGGCGTACGGAATCGACGCCGCCGAGCGGAAGTTCCACGGCGCCCGACGCCGCGTGCCGGGAGCGGGACCGGGTGCCGAAAGCGGGGTGCAATTCCGTGCCGGGGGCCGCGGACAGCAGAGTCGTCCCCATTCCGGCGGCATCCGCGAGGAAAGCCCGGGGAAATCGGGCCGCGTCGTCGAGCACCCTGGCCAATTCCGGGGGCCGCAGTGCGGGGAGGTCGGCATTCAGGGCCGCGACAGCGGTTTCGGGCCGCGCGGCGCGCACGGCCGCCGTCCCGTGGACCAGAGCGGCGTTGAGGCCGCCCGCGGGCTCGTCGCGCACGATCCGGGCTCCCAGCGCCGCCAGCTCCCGCCCGGCCAGGCCGTCGTCCGTGACGACCACCACACTCCGTACCGCAGGGCAGGCCGTCGCGGCGGCCACGGTGTCCTGCGCGAAGGCGAGGGCGAGGCCCGGCCGCAGAATGTCGCCGGTGGCGGCGGTGAGCCTGCTCTTGGCGCGCTCCAGCGGCTTCAGGGGTATTACCAGGGTCCACTGCACGGGGGGCGGCTCCGTCCTTCGCGTCAGCGCCCATTGTGGCCTGCTGGGAGGCCCGGCCCGTGAGAGCGGGCGTACGGTGTTCTCGACAGACAGGCAGCCCGGGGCGACACTTGTGCGGCCGTCCGGGTTCATGGAGGAAGGTGTCCGAGTGTCCCGCCGCAGAATCGGCTTCTGGTACCGCCTGGCGGCGGTCATCGCTAAACCGCCGCTGGTGGTTCTGTTCAAGCGGGACTGGCGAGGAATGGAACACATTCCGGCCGACGGCGGATTCATCACGGCGGTGAATCACAACTCGTATATCGACCCGCTGTCGTACGCGCATTTTCAGTACAACACCGGACGAGTGCCCCGTTTCCTGGCCAAGGACGGCCTTTTCAAGGACGGCTTCGTCGGCAAGGTCATGAAGGGCACGGGCCAGATCCCGGTCTACCGCGAGACCACGAACGCGCTCGACGCATTCCGTGCCGCGGTCGACGCGATCGAGCGCGGCGAGTGCGTGGCGTTCTACCCCGAAGGCACCCTCACCAGGGACCCCGAGATGTGGCCGATGACGGCCAAGTCCGGTGCCGCGCGGGTCGCCCTGCGAACCCAGTGCCCGGTGATCCCCGTCGCGCAGTGGGGTGCCAACCTCGCGCTTGCCCCGTACAGCAAGAAGCTCAACCTCTTCCCGCGCAAGAAGCTCCAGGTCCTCGCCGGCGAGCCGGTCGACCTCTCGCGCTTCTACGGCAAGGAGCCCACCCCCGAGATCCTGCGGGAGGTGACCGAGGAGATCATGGCCGCGGTCACCGAACTCCTGGAGGAGATCCGGCAGGAGAAGGCCCCCGAGACCCCCTACGACCCGCGCAAGGCGCGGCTCGCGCAACGGCGCAAGGCGGCGGACCAGAACGGTCACGGCGGCTCCGGGAACAGCACCGAGAACACCACGGAGGACAGCAAGTGACGAACCCGGTGAAGGCCGCCGTCTTCGGAACGGGCTCTTGGGGTACCGCCTTCGGCATGGTGCTCGCCGACGCGGGGTGCGACGTCACTCTGTGGGGCCGCCGCGCCGAACTCGCGGACGCCGTCAACTCCTCGCGCAGGAACCCCGACTACCTCCCCGACGTCGAACTCCCCGAGAACCTCAGGGCGACCACCGACCCGGCCGAGGCCGCGGCCGGCGCCGACTTCACCGTGCTCGCCGTGCCCTCGCAGACGCTGCGCGCGAACCTCGCGGAGTGGGCGCCGCTGCTCGCCCCCGGCACCGTGCTCGTCTCCCTGATGAAGGGCGTGGAGCTCGGCTCCGCGATGCGGATGAGCGAAGTCATCGAGGACGTCACGAAGGTCGCGGCCGACCGCGTCGCCGTCGTCACGGGCCCCAATCTCGCCCGTGAGATCGCCGCCAGGCAGCCCGCCGCCGCGGTCGTCGCCTGCCGGGACGAATCGATCGCGCAACGCCTCCAGACCGCCTGCCACACGCCGTACTTCCGCCCGTACACGAACACGGACGTCATCGGCTGCGAGCTCGGCGGCGCCGTCAAGAACGTCATCGGTCTCGCCGTCGGCATCGCGGACGGCATGGGCCTGGGCGACAACACCAAGGGCTCGCTCATCACCCGCGGTCTGGCCGAGACCACCCGTCTGGGCCTGGCGATGGGCGCGGATCCGCTGACGTTCTCCGGACTCGCGGGCCTGGGCGACCTGGTGGCCACCTGCTCGTCGCCGCTCTCGCGCAACCACACCTTCGGCACGAACCTCGGCAAGGGCATGACCCTCGAGGAGACCATCGCGGTCACCAAGCAGACCGCCGAGGGCGTCAAGTCCTGCGAGTCGGTCCTCGAACTGGCCCGCAGGCACGGCGTCGACATGCCCATCACGGAGACGGTCGTGGGCATCGTGCACGAGGGCACGCCGCCGGTGGTCGCCCTCAAGGAGCTGATGTCGCGCAGCGCCAAGCCCGAGCGCCGCTGACTCCGAGGGGGCCAGCGGGTACCCTCAAGCCGATATGAGCAGCGAGAACCTCCCCCAGAGCCCCAAGGCGCACCCCGAGCAGAGCTCTGAGCTGCCGCTCCGCAAGCCGCGTGTGGCCGTCGTCTTCGGCGGCCGCAGCTCGGAGCACGGCATCTCGGTCGTCACGGCGGGCGCCGTACTGCGTGCCATCGACCGCAGCAAGTACGACGTCCTGCCCATCGGCATCACGACGGACGGCCGCTGGGCCCTGACCGCCGACGATCCCGACCGCATGGCGATCACCGACCGTCAGGTGCCCAACGTCGACGCGCTGGCCGAGTCGGCCGACGGGGGCGTGGTGATGCCCCTGGACCCCAACAACCGCGAGGTCGTCTACAGCGAGCCCGGCTCCGTGCCCAAGGCGCTCGGCGAGGTCGACGTCGTCTTCCCGATGCTGCACGGCCCGTACGGCGAGGACGGCACCCTCCAGGGACTCCTCGAACTCTCCGGAGTGCCCTACGTGGGCGCCGGAGTGCTCGCCTCGGCCGTCGGCCAGGACAAGGAGTACATGAAGCGCGTCTTCACCTCCTTCGGGCTGCCCGTCGGCCCGTATCTGGTGATCCGCCCGCGTGAGTGGGACCGCGACCAGGAAGGCGCCCGCAAGAAGATCGCGGAGTTCGCCGGGGACCACGGCTGGCCGCTGTTCATCAAGCCCGCGCGCGGGGGCTCTTCGATGGGCATCACGAAGGTCGACTCCTTCGAGGGCCTCGACGAGGCGATCGAGGAGGCCCGCCGCCACGACCCCAAGATCCTCGTCGAGTCGCTCCTGCGGGGCCGCGAGATCGAGTGCGGCGTCCTGGAGTTCGAGGACGGGCCGCGCGCCAGCGTGCCCGCCGAGATCCCGCCGGTGCAGTCGCACGACTACTACGACTTCGAGGCGAAGTACATCGACTCGACGCCCGGCATTGTGCCCGCCCCGCTGACGCCGGAGCAGACCGCCGAGATCCAGCGGCTCGCGGTCGACGCCTTCGAGGCCACGAGCTGCGAGGGCCTGGTGCGCGCGGACTTCTTCCTCACCGAGGACGGCTTCGTGATCAACGAGATCAATACGATGCCGGGCTTCACGCCCATCTCGATGTACCCGCAGATGTGGGAGGCGAGCGGCGTCAGCTACCCCGAGCTGGTGGACCGCCTCGTCCAGGCCGCCCTCAACCGGTCGACGGGGCTGCGCTAGCACCCCCCCCGCCAGGCGCCCGGGCGCTACGGGGCGATCCCCTCGGGGATGGTCTTCTTGACGGGGGCGGCGAAGTCCGTCAGCGGGCCCACGCCGCTCCCCGCACGCTCCTTGGGCAGGGTCACCTCCACGTACGCCTCGCGCAGCGTGGAGGTGAAACGGAACGAACCGTCGTCCTGCTCCTCGATCAGCCAGTTGACGCCGTCCGCCGTCACGCCGTCCGCCTCCGGGTCGTTCATCTTCGGCGGTTTGGCGACACCGCAGCGCAGTATGATCGCCGGGTCTCCCCACCCGGCGGTCAGCTCCGACTTCGGCGCGGGATCAACCCGTGCAAGACCGTCCACCTTCTTCGGCAGCTGCTTGTCCAGGTTCCGGCACAGTTCGGTGACCTTGCTGTCCGGAGCGGGAACCGTGGCCTTCGCCTCTTCGTCTGCTGAGGAGCAGCCCGCGGACGCGATCAGGAGTGCGAGAGCGGGTGCTGAGAGCAGGCAGCGGCGCCGGCGACGGGAAGACATCACCGGCCAAGGGTAGACGGGGGCTACAAGTGCACGACGGGGCAGGTCAGGGTGCGGGTAATGCCGTCCACTTGCTGGACTTTGGCGACCACCATGCGGCCGAGTTCGTCCACCGTGTCCGCCTGGGCGCGCACGATGACATCGTAGGGTCCGGTCACGTCCTCGGCCTGGATCACTCCTGGGATCTTGCCGATCAGCTCGGCGACGGTCGACGCCTTGCCGACCTCTGTTTGGATCAGGATGTACGCCTGTACCACGGAACCTCCAGGGCGGCCACGAGGATCATGTGGGGAGAAGGGACGCCACGGTACCGCGTCGCTGCTTCCCGCGGGGAGACCCGGGATCGCTGTGGCGCGCACATCGCGGTGGACGGGCAACAGAAGTTGACGGTCATCTCGACCGTACCTATGACAGTGAAGGCTCGCGACCGCAAGCCGAGCAGCGTGAAAGGGCATGGTGAGTCCCGGTGAAGGGAACCGTCGGCGAGTTGGGGGAGTTCGGGCTCATCAGGGAACTCACGTCCCGGCTCACCTCCACCCCGGCCGTCCGGCTCGGGCCCGGCGATGACGCCGCCGTCGTGTCGGCGCCGGACCGCAGGGTCGTGGCCAGCACCGACATCCTCCTGGAGGGCCGCCACTTCCGCCGCGACTGGTCCACCGCGTACGACGTGGGCCGCAAGGCCGCCGCGCAGAACCTCGCGGACATCGCCGCCATGGGCGCCGTACCGACCGCTCTCCTGCTCGGCCTGGTCGTGCCCGCCGAACTCCCCGCGAGCTGGCCCACCGAGCTCATGGACGGCCTGCGGGACGAATGCCAGGTCGCGGGGGCGGCCGTGGTGGGCGGCGACGTCGTACGCGGTGACACGATCACCGTCGCGATCACCGCGCTCGGCGATCTGCGCAACCACGAGCCGGTCACCCGCGCGGGAGCGCAGCCCGGCGATGTCGTCGCCGTCACCGGCTGGTTGGGCTGGTCCGCCGCCGGGCACGCGGTGCTCTCGCGCGGCTTCCGCTCGCCCCGAGCCTTCGTGGAGGCCCACCGCAGGCCCGAACCGCCGTACCACGCGGGCCCCGCGGCGGCCGGGCTCGGCGCGACCTCGATGACGGACGTGAGCGACGGTCTGATCGCCGACCTCGGTCATATCGCCGAGTCGAGCAAGGTGCGCATCGACATCCGCTCCGGAGCCGTCGACGTGCCCTCCCAGATGAACGACATCGGCCAGGCCGTCGGCGTCGACCCGCTCCAGTGGGTGCTCAACGGCGGCGAGGACCACGCGATAGTGGCGACGTTCCCGGCCGACGTGAAGCTCCCCGCCCGCTGGAAGGTCATCGGCGAGGTCCTGAACCCCTCGGCGCTGCCCCAGGTGACGGTGGACGGGGCGCCCTGGACCAGCAAGGGCTGGGACCACTTCGGCGACAACGGCGACATGGAATGAGCGTCGTCGACGACATGGGCGTCCGGGCTGCCAAGACCGGCATGGCGGCCTGCGCCTAACTGGTCGGGACGGCGGCCGAGTTGATCGCGGGCACGGACGCCCCCTGTCGCACGGCTCACGGGCAAGGGTGGCAGGCGCACAAGGGCGGCAGGCACACACGAAAGAGCCGGTCCCCCGAGGGGGACCGGCTCTTTCAGCAACCAGCTAGGTGGCCGCGCTTACATGCGTCAGCGCGAGACCTTGCCGGCCTTGATGCACGAGGTGCAGGCGTTGAGCCGCTTCGGCGTCCCGCTGACCACGGCACGAACGCGCTGGATGTTCGGGTTCCAGCGACGGGACGTACGGCGGTGAGAGTGCGAGATGTTGTTGCCGAAGCTCGGCCCCTTGCCGCAGACGTCGCAGTTGGCAGCCACGGGTCACTCCAAGACTTCAGATGCACTTACGGTTAATCCCGGCATGCCGGGATCAGTGCAATGATCGTGGGTGGCGTTGCCAGGAGGAATGGCCCGATGGGTATCGGGCAACCGGAGCAGCATACAACGACTGCTTCGGTAGAACGAAACTACCATGTCTCGCCCCGGCCCCGCCCCGGGTCCTTCGCCCGTCCCGGTCTACGCTGCGTCCAGTCCGGATGCCCTTAGGAGGCGAGCAGGTGCCGCAGAACCTCGACGCCGTCGCGGTGCGCGCCTGGTGCGGCCTCGCTCTGGACGCCCTGGGAGGGGCCCGCGAGGAGATCGACGCGATCAACGTCTATCCGGTCGCGGACGGAGACACCGGAACCAATCTCTATCTGACCGTGGAATCGGCCTCCCGGGCCGTCGAAGCGGTGTTCACGGGCCTCGAACCCGCCCGGCCCTCCCTCGCCGAGGCGGTACGGGCGATGGCGCACGGCGCGCTGATAGGCGCCCGCGGCAACTCGGGCACCATCCTGTCGCAGCTGCTGCGGGGGATGGCGCAGGTCCTCGGCGCCGACCGTGACACCGATCACGCCGATGGCCCGGCCCTGGCGCTCGCCCTGCGGCGGGCCGCCGAGTCGGCCTACCAGGCGGTGGCACGTCCCGTGGAGGGCACGGTCCTGACGGTGGCGGCGGCCGCCGCCGACGCGGCCTGCGACGCCGGGGGCGACGGCGACAGCGGCAGTGACTGCGGGATGGTGGCGCGGGCCGCTTACGACAGCGCGTGCCGGGCGCTCGACGCGACGCCGGAGCAGCTCGCGGTGCTCGGCCGTGCGGGAGTGGTGGACGCCGGGGGGCGCGGGCTCGTGGCTGTGCTCGGGGCGCTGGTGGGGGCCCTGTCGGGGGAGACGCTGCGCTCCCCGTACCTGAAGACGGGCGCTTCGGGCGGCCACGCGCGCGCGGAACACGCACAGCCCGTCGAGTGCCAGGACGTCCCGGCCGCCGCCCCGGCACCGGCCTTCGAGGTGATCTACCTCCTGGAGGCCGACGACACGGCCGTCGCACGGCTGCGGACGCGGCTCGACGGGCTCGGTGACTCGCTCGTCGTCGTCGGCGGCGACGGGCTGTGGAACGTCCACGTCCATGTCGACGACGCCGGGGCCGCCGTCGAGGCGGGCGTCGAGGCGGGGCGGCCCCACCGCATCCGCATCACCCACTTCGGAGCGGGCGACGCACACACCGCGGGCGCCGCGCAGCCGCCGCGGGAGCGCGCGCAGCGGGCGATCGTCGCGGTCGTACCGGGGGAGGGCCTCGCCGGTCTCTACGCCGACGCGGGGGCCACCACCGTTCCCGCGCGGCCGGGGGAGCCGCCCGCAAGCGGGGAGCTCGTCGAAGCCGTCCGGCGCGCCCACGCGCGCGAGGTGGTGCTCCTGCCGAACGACGCCGAGCTGCGCCACACCGCTGCCGCCGCCGCGGAGCAGGCCCGCACCGAAGGGGTGCGCGTCGCGCTGATCCCCACCCGGTCCGCGGTCCAGGGCATCGCGGCGCTCGCCGTGCACGAGCCCGACCGCCGCTTCGACGAGGACGTCGTCGCCATGACCTCGGCGGCCGGCGCGACCCGCTACGCCGAGCTGGCCGTCGCCGAGCGGCAGTCGTGGACCATGGCGGGCATCTGCCAGGCCGGTGACGTACTGGGCCTGATCGACGGGGACGTCGCGGTGATCGGCGACGACACCACGCGCACCGCGCGGTCCGTCCTGGACCGGATGCTGGCCGCGGGCGGAGAGATGGTCACGCTGGTACTCGGCGAGAACGTGCCGGACAGCCTCGGCGACGACCTGGAGAAGCATGTGCGCGAGGTGCATCTGGCGGTCGACACGGTGATCTACCGCGGCGGACGCCAGTCGGCGCTGCTCCTCATCGGCGTGGAGTAGCCGGCCTTCGCGACGGCCCTCACCAGCGGATTCCAGAGACGTACGCCGAATTGTCAGTGGGGTGGTGTGCAATGGATCTCGTGCCCGCGCTCGAAGAACCCCTGAAGAAAGTGGTCGGTCCCGCCACCGCGAAGGTGATGGCCGAGCACCTCGACCTGCACACGGTCGGCGACCTCCTGCACCACTACCCGCGCAAGTACGCGGAGCGGGGCGAGCTCACCCGCCTCGCCGACCTCCCCCTCGACGAGCACGTCACGGTGGTCGCCCAGGTCGCGACGGCCCGCATCCTGACGTTCAACGGCGGCCGGGGCCAGCGCCTCGAAGTGACCATCACCGACGGCAGCGGCCAGCTCCAGCTGGTCTTCTTCGGCCGCGGCATCCACAAGCCGCACAAGGACCTGCTGCCCGGCACGCGCGCGATGTTCGCGGGCAAGGTGTCCGTCTTCAACCGCAAGATGCAGCTCGCCCACCCCGCATACGAATTGCTGAAGCGCGACCCGGACAACCCCGGCAGCGCGGACGACGCGGTGGACTCCTGGGCCGGCGCCCTCATCCCGATCTATCCGGCCACCGCCAAGCTGGAGTCCTGGAAGATCGCCAAGTCCGTCGACGCGGTCCTGCCCAGCGCCCGCGAGGCGCTCGACCCGCTGCCGCCGAACCTGCGCGACGGCCGGGACCTGATCCCGCTCCCCGAAGCACTCCTGAAGATCCACCGCCCGCAGACCAAGGCGGACATCGAATCCGCCCGCGACCGCCTGAAGTGGGACGAGGCCTTCGTCCTCCAGGTGGCCCTGGCCCGCCGCAGGTATGCGGACGCGCAGCTCCCCGCGATCGCCCGCCGCCCCCGCGAGGGAGGCCTGCTCGACGCCTTCGACGCCAAGCTGCCCTTCACCCTCACCGACGGCCAGGAGAAGGTCTCCAAGGAGATCTTCGACGACCTGGCCACCGAGCACCCGATGCACCGCCTCCTTCAGGGAGAGGTCGGTTCCGGTAAGGCTCAGCCGCTCGATTCGCTGGTCCTGACGCCGGACGGCTTCCGACCGATGGGCGAAATCCGGGAAGGCGAGTCCGTCTTCGTACCCTCGGGAGAGATCGCCGTGGTCGATGGCGTTTTTCCACAGGGCGAGCGTGACGTGTGGAGCCTGACTCTGTCGGACGGAAGCTCCGTCGAGTGCGACGACGAGCACCTCTGGATCGTGGGTACGAGTTGCGGCTGGCACCGCGGCCAGCAGCCCAAGGTGATGACGACCAGGGAAATCCGCCTGGACCTGTCCAAGGCGAACGGAACCTCGAAGTGGTACCTCCCTGCTGCGACACCAGTCGATCTCGGGGGTGACGCAGCGCCGCCACTCGATCCGTACTTCTTCGGGCTGCTGCTGGGGGACGGGTCCTTCAGGCACAACCTGCGGCTGTCCACGATCGACGACGAGATCCACGACGCTGCCGCTGGCGCTGTGACCCCGGAGTGCCACCTGGTCCCCGTGGCCGGGTCCTCCTGCGATTACACGATTCAGCTGGTCCACCGGCCAGGAGGAGTCCGTAACCCTGTCATTCAGGTGCTGCGGGACCTAAGACTCTGGGGCCTGGCCTCACACGACAAGTTCATCCCGGACGTGTTCAAGAATGTGTCGATCAAAAATCGGCTGGCTCTTCTGCAAGGGCTTCTGGACACAGACGGCACGATCCAATCGGACGGGCTGAGTATTTCGTTGTGTTCGGCCTCTCTCAGGCTTGCTGAGGACGTCGCATGGCTCGTGCGGTCGTTGGGTGGCCGGGCAAGGGTGCTGCCGAAGAAGGCGGCGTTCAATGTGTCGATCGCCCTGCCGGACGAGTACGCGCCCTTCCGGCTCACGCGGAAAGCCAGCCGAGTGAAGGAGCGGCCGAAGTACAACACCTTCCGACGGGGAATCCGCAGCGTCGAGTTCGTCGGGCGGAAGCCGGTCCAGTGCATCAGCGTCGCTCACCCGAGCCGGGCGTACATCACCGACAATTTCACGGTCACGCACAACACGATGGTCGCCCTGCGCGCCATGCTCGCCGTCGTGGACGCGGGTGGGCAGGCCGCCATGCTCGCGCCCACCGAAGTGCTCGCCCAGCAGCATCACCGCTCGATCACCGAGATGATGGGCGAGCTCGCCGAGGGCGGCATGCTCGGCGGCTCGGACCAGGGCACCAAGGTCACGCTGCTCACCGGCTCCATGGGCGCGGCAGGCCGCCGTCAGGCCCTGCTCGACCTGGTCACCGGCGAGGCCGGGATCGTCATCGGCACCCACGCCCTGATCGAGGACAAGGTCCAGTTCCACGACCTGGGCCTGGTCGTCGTCGACGAACAGCACCGCTTCGGGGTCGAGCAGCGCGACGCCCTGCGCGGCAAGGGCAAGCAGCCCCCGCACCTCCTGGTCATGACGGCCACGCCCATTCCGCGCACGGTCGCGATGACGGTCTTCGGCGACCTGGAGACCTCGGTCCTCGACCAGCTCCCCGCAGGACGCTCGCCGATCGCCAGCCATGTCGTCCCGGCCGAGGACAAGCCCCACTTCCTGGCCCGCGCGTGGGAGCGCGTGCGCGAGGAAGTGGAGAACGGCCACCAGGCGTACGTGGTGTGCCCCCGGATCGGCGACGACGCCGACGAAGCCGCCGACCCGAAGAAGGCCAAGAAGAAGGCGGAGGAGGAAGCCACCGCCGAGAAGCGGCCCCCGCTCGCCGTCATCGAGGTCGCCGAGCAGCTCGCCCGCGGCCCGCTCAGCGGCATCGAGGTGGAGGTTCTGCACGGCCGCATGCAGCCCGACGACAAGGACGCGGTGATGCGCCGCTTCGCCGCCGGAGAGACGCAGGTCCTGGTCGCCACGACGGTCATCGAGGTCGGCGTGAACGTCCCGAACGCCACCGCCATGGTGATCATGGACGCGGACCGCTTCGGCGTATCGCAGCTGCACCAGCTGCGCGGCCGGGTCGGCCGTGGCTCGGCACCCGGTCTCTGCCTCCTGGTCACCGACATGCCCGAGGCGAGCCCGGCCCGCGCCCGCCTCGGGGCCGTGGCCGCGACACTCGACGGCTTCGAGCTGTCCCGGATCGACCTGGAGCAGCGCCGCGAGGGCGACGTACTGGGCCAGGCGCAGTCCGGTGTCCGCTCCAGCCTGCGCATGCTCGCGGTCATCGAGGACGAGGAGATCATCGCCGAGGCCCGCGAGGAGGCCGTCGCGGTGGTCTCCGCCGACCCGGACCTGGAGCACCTGCCCGAGCTGCGCACGGCCCTCGACGCACTCCTGGACGACGAGCGCGAGCAATATCTCGACAAGGGCTGACAGGCGGCAGTCGCACAGGGGCTGAGAGACTGAGGCCGGATCTTCCCGTACGTACACCGACAAGGACTCAGATGACCCGCGTGATCGCCGGAGTGGCCGGCGGACGTCTCCTCGCCGTCCCACCGGGAAGCGGCACCCGGCCCACGTCCGACCGCGCGCGCGAGGGCCTGTTCTCCACCTGGCAGGCGCTTCAGGGCACGCTGGACGAGGCGCGCGTCCTCGACCTGTACGCCGGGTCCGGAGCCATCGGCCTCGAAGCGCTCTCGCGCGGCGCGGGCCATGCCCTGCTCGTGGAGACCGACGCCCGCGCGGTGCGCACGATCCGGGAGAACGTGAAGGCCATCGGCCTGCCCGGCGCAGAGGTCAGGGCGGGCAAAGCCGCCCAGATCGTCCAGGGCGGCGCCCCCGCGACCCCGTACGACCTGGTCTTTCTCGACCCTCCGTATGTCGTCACCGATGACGATCTTCGCGAGATCCTGCTCACACTCCGTGCCGGGGGCTGGCTCACGGACGATGCGCTCGTCACCGTTGAACGCAGTACCAGAGGCGGAGAATTCAGCTGGCCCGACGGCTTCGACGCAATCAGGTCCCGTCGCTACGGCGAAGCCACGTTTTGGTACGGTCGCGCCGCCTCTACGTGCGACGACTCAGTGATCGCGCCATGACCGGACCGGAGAGCGAGGGACTTCAGTTGCGCCGCGCCGTCTGTCCGGGGTCATTCGACCCCATCACCAATGGACACCTCGACATCATCGCCCGCGCCTCCAGGCTGTACGACGTGGTGCATGTCGCGGTGATGATCAACCAGTCGAAGAAGGGCCTCTTCTCCGTGGAGGAGCGGATCGAGCTGATCCGCGAGGTCACCGCCGACTTCGGGAACGTCGAGGTCGAGTCCTTCCACGGCCTTCTCGTCGACTTCTGCAAGCAGCGCGACATTCCGGCCATCGTCAAGGGCCTGCGGGCGGTCAGCGACTTCGACTACGAGCTGCAGATGGCCCAGATGAACAACGGCCTCTCGGGCGTCGAGACCCTCTTCGTGCCCACCAACCCCACCTACAGCTTCCTCTCCTCCTCGCTGGTCAAGGAGGTCGCCGCCTGGGGTGGTGACGTGGCCCACCTGCTGCCGCCGGTGGTCCACGAGGCACTGGCGGAGCGCATCGGCAAGAAGTGACGCGAACTGACAGCCCGTCACCCGGTGTCGGACGGCCGCCGACTGGCCTTACAGTCGTGCCGTCCGTCTCCAACCAGCTGTAGAGAGTGGCGAGCACACGGTGGACGTGCAGAAGAAGATCGACGAGATCGTCGAGGCGGTCGGCAGCGCCCGGTCCATGCCCATGTCGGCCTCGTGCGTGGTCAACCGCGCCGATCTGCTGTCGATGCTCGAAGAGGTGCGCCAGGCGCTGCCCGGCTCCCTCGCCCAGGCGCAGGAGCTCATCGGCGGCCGTGAGCAGATGGTCGAGCAGGCCCGCCAGGAGGCGGAGCGGATCATCGAGACCGCCCACGCCGAGCGCGGTTCGCTGATCTCCGACACGGAGGTCGCCCGTAATTCCCAGGGGGAGGCCGAGCGGATCCTCGCGGAGGCCCGCCAGAGCGCCGAAGAGGTCCGCGTCGAGGCCGACGACTACGTGGACAGCAAGCTGGCCAACTTCGAGGTCGTCCTCACCAAGACCCTCGGCTCGGTCGGCCGCGGCCGCGAGAAGCTCCTGGGCACCGGACCCGGCCTCGACGAGCAGGGTTACGAGGACGAGGACGCCCCGCAGCGCAGCCACGACCCCGAGACCCTGCGCCGGGACGCGGACGCGTACGTCGACGCCAAGCTCGGCGCCTTCGAGGCAGTCCTCGCCAAGACCCTGGAGGCGGTCGGCCGCGGCCGGCAGACCCTGCACGGCCGTGCGCCCGCCGACGACCTCGCGGGCCTCGCCGAGGGCCTCGGGGGGCCGCAGGCGCACACCACGGACGCCGAGTACCTCGCGGGCCTCACCGACCCCGCGGCGCCCGTGGTCCCCGCCGCCCCCGCCGCCGTTGTTCCCGACGCCCCGCAGCCGCCGCAGACGGCCCCGCAGATCCCGGCGCAGCAGCCGTACGCCCCGCCCCAGCAGGAGCCGGACCCCTACGGCTACCAGCAGCAGGACCAGTACGCCTACCAGCAGCAGTACGCCCAGCAGGACCCGTACGGCTACCAGCAGCAAGATCCTTACGGCTACCCGCAGCAGGGCTACGACCAGACCCAGCAGCAGGGGTACGCGGAGCCGCAGCAGCAGCACCACCCCGCTCCCGGCGTGCTCGACGAGACCAGCCTTTTCGACACCGGCATGATCACTGCCGAGCAGCTGCGCCAGTACGAACAGGGCCGCTAGCGCTTGCCCGGCGGACCGGCCGGGACCGGATTGGGCCGAGAGCGAAAGGTCCAGTATCCTGGCTCTTCGGTCGCGCGTACGTCCGCGATCCGGGCTGCCCTGTCAGTGAGCCGAGCTCATCATGAAGGGGCCGCCCTCCTTGAACTTCCAGGATTCGAAAGCAGGAAAAGCCCTGAGTGCTCACCTTGACCACCGAAACCCTCTCGTGTTCGACACACACGAGCTGGGTCGGCGTCCTGGTGCGCTCCAGCGGCTGACCCGGTCCGTCGAGGCCCCCGGTTCTCCGGGTGTCTTCGGCATCGACGGGGTCATCGGAGTGCCGGCCGGCGCTCCGGTCGAGCTGGAGATCCGCCTTGAGTCGGTCATGGAAGGGGTGCTTGTCACAGGCACCGCCCGTGCAACGGCCGAGGGGGAGTGCGTAAGGTGTCTGGAGCCGCTGAAGCTTGAGGTGGAAGCGGACTTCCAGGAGATGTTCTCGTACCCTGACGCCGACGACCGGGGCCGCACCGCGGAACCGGCCGACGACGCCGAGGAAGACGAGGACAGGCTCTATCTCGAGGACGGCTTGTTCGACCTCGAACCAGTGCTGCGTGATGCGGTGGTGCTCGCACTGCCGATGCAGCCGGTGTGCCGGGACGACTGTCCGGGCCTGTGTTCCCAGTGCGGAGCACGGCTCGCGGACGACCCGGAGCATCACCATGACGTCGCCGACATCCGTTGGGCGGCGCTGCAGGGACTCGCTGGGACCATCCAGGACGGCGAGAAGGACGACGTGAGCGGCGCCGAAGCCGGCGTCGACGAGAAGCAGGAGAAGTAGCCGTGGCTGTTCCGAAGCGGAAGATGTCGCGCAGCAACACGCGCCACCGCCGGTCGCAGTGGAAGGCTGCGGTCCCCACCTTGGTTTCGTGTGAGCGTTGCCAGGAGCCGAAGCTGCAGCACATCGCGTGCCCGAGCTGCGGCACGTACAACAAGCGCCAGGTCCTCGAGGTCTGAGCGGCTGGTGAGAGGCACCGTGTCTAGCCACAAAATGGCGGATGACGCCAAGGCGGAGAACGCCAAGAAGCAGGCGGAAAACACGGCCTCGTCCCACACGCTTTTGGAAGGGCGGCTCGGGTACAAACTCGAGTCCGCCCTTCTGGTGCGTGCACTGACCCACCGTTCGTACGCGTACGAGAACGGCGGTCTGCCGACGAATGAACGGCTCGAGTTCCTCGGGGACTCGGTGCTCGGACTCGTCGTCACGGACACGCTCTATCGCACCCACCCCGACCTGCCCGAAGGCCAGCTGGCCAAGCTGCGGGCCGCGGTGGTCAATTCGCGTGCGCTGGCGGAGGTCAGTCGCGGCCTCGAACTCGGCCTCTTCATCCGGCTCGGCCGGGGCGAAGAGGGCACGGGTGGCCGGGACAAGGCATCCATCCTCGCCGACACCCTTGAAGCGGTGATCGGCGCGGTCTATCTGGACCAGGGTCTGGACGCGGCGGGCGAGCTGGTGCACCGGCTCTTCGACCCGCTGATCGAGAAGTCCTCGAACCTGGGCGCGGGCCTGGACTGGAAAACCAGCCTCCAGGAGCTCACCGCGACCGAGAGCCTCGGTGTTCCCGAGTACCTCGTCACGGAGAGCGGCCCGGACCACGAGAAGACCTTTACTGCTGCCGCCCGCGTCGGAGGCGTCTCGTACGGCACCGGCACCGGCCGCAGCAAGAAGGAAGCGGAGCAGCAGGCCGCGGAGTCCGCGTGGCGCGAGATTCGCTCCGCTGCGGATGAGCGGATCGCGGCGGCCGAAGCCGCCGCGGGGGCTGCACCCGCCGCTGCCGCGAAGGCCGACGGGGGCTCCGAAGCTCCGTCTGCCTGACAGACGCTCTACTGTTGGTGCCGGTCGCCTTTTGGCGGCCGGCACCAGCCTTTTTCGCCGCTTCGCGGCGGGTTTCCCACCCGCTCGCCCGTCACCCGGAGTCAAGACCCCCATGCCCGAGCTGCCCGAGGTCGAAGTCGTCCGGCGCGGTCTTGAGCGGTGGGTGGCCCATCGCACCGTCGCCGGTGTCGAGGTGCTGCATCCGCGTTCCGTGCGGCGGCATCTCGCGGGCGGTGAGGACTTCGGGCTCCGCCTCAAGGGGCAGCGCGTCGGTACGGCGAAGCGGCGCGGGAAGTATCTCTGGCTGCCCGTCGAGGACAGCGGGGTCTCGATCCTCGCCCACCTCGGCATGAGCGGGCAGCTGCTCGTGCAGCCCCAAGAGGCCCCCGACGAGAAGCACTTGAGGATCCGGGTCCGGTTCGCCGACGAACTCGGCACCGAGCTGCGCTTTGTGGACCAGCGCACCTTCGGCGGGCTCTCGCTGCACGCGAACACCCCGGACGGCCTGCCGGACGTCATCGCGCACATCGCACGCGACCCGCTGGACGAGCTGTTCGACGACGCGGCCTTCCACGCCGCGCTGCGCCGCCGCCGTACGACGATCAAACGGGCCCTGCTCGACCAGTCGTTGATCAGCGGTGTCGGCAACATCTATGCGGACGAGGCGCTTTGGCGGTCCAGGCTGCACTACGAGCGGCCCACCACCGGCTTCACGAGCCCGCGCACGGCTGAACTCCTGGGCCATGTACGGGATGTGATGAATGAGGCCCTGGCCGTCGGCGGTACGAGTTTCGACAGCCTGTACGTCAACGTGAACGGCGAGTCCGGCTACTTCGAGCGGTCGCTCGACGCCTATGGACGCGAGGACGAGCCGTGCCGCCGCTGCGGTACGCCGATGCGCCGCCGTCCCTGGATGAACCGCTCCAGCTACTTCTGCCCGCGCTGTCAGCGACCGCCGGCCGCCAGGCCGTCGTAGCGTTCGCGTGCTTCGAGCACCCCGTCCATCCTGCCCTCCACGAACTGGATGAGGTTCATCAGGCGGTCGGCGATCTCGCGCCCCAGCGGGGTCAGGCGGTAGTCCACCCGCGGCGGGTTCGTGGGCTGGGCCTCGCGGTGCACCAGGCCGTCGCGCTCAAGGGCGTGCAGGGTCTGGGACAGCATCTTCTCGCTCACGCCGTCGACCCTGCGGCGCAGTTCGTTGAAACGGAACGAGCCGTCGTGCAGCGCGCCCAGGGTGAGCGCGCCCCAGCGTCCGGTGACGTGCTCCAGGGTGCCGCGCGAGGGGCACTGCCTGGAGAACACGTCGTACGCCAGGTCATCGGCGCCCGAGGTGTCCTCGGTGCGCGTGGCCTCGGCCTGCGCGGTGGAATCCATGCGGCCAGCATACTCCCGCACAGCGCTGACCCATGGGTGGCGCTAACTGTGGGTTAGTGGGAGCGGTCGCTGCGGGTCAGCGGGGCCGACGGCTCTAGAAGCCGAAGTCCTGCGTCCACCAGGGGCCGCCCGGTGCGAAGTGCGCGCCGACGCCCAGGGTCTTGTAGTCGCAGTTGAGGATGTTGGCGCGGTGGCCGGGGCTGTTCATCCAGGCGTCCATCACCGACTGGGCATTGGCCTGGCCGCGGGCGATGTTCTCGCCGCCCAGATCCGATATCCCGGCCTTTTCGGCGCGGTCCCACGGGGTCGCGCCGTCCGGGTCGGTGTGGTCGAAGAAGTCGCGCTCGGCCATGTCCGCGCTGAAGTCCCCGGCGAGCGAGGCAAGGGCGGCGTCGGCGCGGACGGGGGAGCAGCCCGCCTTGGCCCGCTCTTCGTTGACCAGGGTGAGCACCGCCGCCTCGGCCGCGCTCTCGGCGGACGGCGACTTCGACGCGGCCGGCGGAGCCTTGGGCTTCTGGGCGGGCGTGCGCGAGGGAGTGCTCGGGGCCGGGGTCTTCTTCTTCTCGTCGGCCCGGGGCGCGGGGGCCTTGGTCGACGGCTTCTTCGAAGGCTCGGCCGAGGGCTTCTCGGTGGTCTGCGAGGGGGTCGGGTCCGGGGCGGAGGGGCGCTCGGAGCCGCGGCTCGGCGGGGCGGACTCGCGGTCGGCGGTGCCGGTGTCGCCGCCCTGGGGGGCCACGTCGCTGGGGGTGGTCGCGGCGCGCACCTTGTTCGAGTCGCCGCCACCGCCCAGGGAGTAGTTCTCGGCGCCGGGGACGAGGCCGGAGGCGACGGCCACGGCGCCCATCGCGACGGCCGCGGACACGCCGAGCAGGCCGGTGCGCACCGGTGCGGAGCGGCGGCCCTTGCGGCGGTGCGACACGGTGGCATGGCCGGTCTCCGCGCTACCGGAGATCCCGTCCATGTACGCGTCAAAGCCCTCTGTGGCGCGGCCGGCGGCGGCTGCCCCTGCGCCGGAGCGTCGGTGGCGTCCCATCTCCTGGCCTTCCTCGTACTGGCGGTCAAAGTGGCTCACCCATACGAGTGAGGCTCATCGAGTCGGGACTGTACGCGATGGCGCATGGGGACGAAGTGCTCCGAGAGCAATTGGCCGGTTAGCGTGCACCCATGAACGAAGAAGTCAGACTCACGGCCTGGGTGCGTGGCCAGGTGCAAGGCGTGGGTTTCCGCTGGTTCACGCGGGCCAAGGCGCTGGAGATCGGCGGCCTGAGTGGTTTTGCTCTCAATCTGGACGACGGCCGTGTGCAAGTCGTCGCCGAGGGGCAGCGCGCGGGCGCCCAGGGACTGCTCGACTGGCTGCGGGAGGGCGACACACCCGGCCGCGTCGACGGTGTGACTGAGATCTGGGACACGCCGCGCGGGATCTACGACACATTCGCGATTCGCTGACGGAGAGCTGCCGGGCGGACCTGCCGGGGAGGGGTCCCGGCCACTGCCCGGGGCAGAAAATGCCTGGTGGTTGCCAAGAACGGCATGTCGTGGCAGGCTCCCCCGTGCAGGATGATCGACACGCCCCCAGGGCCCCGCAGCAGAGGCCGCGCCGCCGTTTCCACGGCCGCAGGCCCCCGGGTTGCCCGCCAATACGGGGCGTGATCGTGTTGACCGTCAAACTTTTTGGTGAGACTCTGGAACCCCCGCGCACCTTAGCTGTTTGGCATGTGAGAACGGCCAGCAAGACCCAGCATGAACAACGAGTGCCAAGCACCGCGGGTGCGATTCCCTCACGACCCACACCGCTTCGGTCGGTCACTCATTGTGGAGGACCATCCATCATGGCAAAGGCGCTTCTCGGTTACGTCGGCGGTTCCGACCCGCGACTTCTCGCCGAGATGCGACGGCTCCAGCAGCGTGTCCAGGACCTGGAATCCGAGCTCACCAAGATCCAGGCCGAGAACGACGCGCTCGCGGCTGCCGCTTCTCACGAATCGCTCCTCGAGAGCCTCGACGTACCCCAGGCGGAGCCTGCGCTCACCTGACCACTACCCACCAAGGCGCATTCCCCGCAGGCTGCGTGACGCTTCAGCGCGGTGACGCACTCACCTCGACGCGGTGATTCAGCAACGCGGACATTCAACGCGGTGACGCACTCTTCGCCCTGCGGGATGCCTGTTAACGCTCATGGTCCGGCTGCCCATGTCAGCCGCTTGTCCAGATCTGCAAGGGACGCTTCGGCGTCCCTTCTTTCTTGGCGCCGCGGCCGTCTTTCTTGTCGCTGCGTACGTCGCTTCCTTATCGTCTGATGTGCCCTGCATCTTCCTGGGTGAAACGGTCAGTGAAAGGTAGAGTCCGGCGGCGTGCACCTCAAGGCCCTGACACTGCGCGGTTTCAAATCCTTCGCGTCCGCCACGACGCTGAAGTTCGAGCCGGGCATCACCTGCGTCGTCGGACCGAACGGCTCCGGCAAGTCCAATGTCGTGGACGCGCTGTCCTGGGTCATGGGCGAACAGGGCGCCAAGTCGCTGCGCGGCGGCAAGATGGAGGACGTCATCTTCGCCGGCACCACCGGGCGCCCGCCGCTCGGCCGCGCCGAGGTGTCCCTGACCATCGACAACTCCGACGGCGCCCTGCCCATCGAGTACGCCGAGGTCACCATCACGCGGATCATGTTCCGCAACGGCGGCAGCGAGTACCAGATCAACGGCGACACCTGCCGGCTGCTCGACATCCAGGAGCTGCTCTCCGACTCCGGCATCGGCCGCGAGATGCACGTCATCGTCGGCCAGGGCCAGCTCGACGGCGTACTGCACGCCGATCCCATGGGGCGCCGCGCCTTCATCGAGGAGGCCGCGGGCGTTCTCAAGCACCGCAAGCGCAAAGAGAAGGCGCTGCGCAAGCTCGACGCGATGCAGGCCAACCTCGCCCGCGTACAGGACCTGACCGACGAGCTCAGGCGCCAGCTCAAGCCCCTGGGCAGGCAGGCCGCCGTCGCGCGCAGGGCCGCCGTGATCCAGGCCGACCTGCGCGACACCCGCCTGCGGCTGCTCGCCGACGATCTCGTACGTCTGCGGGACGCGCTGCGCACCGAGGTCGCCGACGAGGCGGAGCTCAAGCGGCGCAAGGACAGTGCCGAGGCCGAGCTGAAGAAGGCGCTCCACCGGGAGGCGGAGCTGGAGGACGAGGTGCGCCGCCTGACTCCGCGGCTCCAGCGCGCGCAGCAGACGTGGTACGAGCTGTCGCAGCTGGCCGAGCGGGTGCGCGGCACGGTCTCGCTCGCCGACGCCCGGGTCAAGAGCGCGACCGCGGCGCCCCCGGAGGAGCGGCGCGGGCGTGACCCCGAGGACATGGAGCGCGAGGCCGCGCGGATCCGCGAGCAGGAGGCGGAGCTGGAAGCGGCCCTCGAAGCGGCCGAGCACGCGCTTGAGGACACCGTCGGCCACCGTGCCGATCTGGAGCGGGAGCTGGCGGTGGAGGAGCGCCGGCTCAAGGACGCGGCGCGGGCCATCGCCGACCGGCGTGAAGGGCTCGCCCGGCTGAACGGCCAGGTCAACGCGGCACGTTCGCGGGCGGCTTCCGCGCAGGCCGAGATCGACCGGCTCGCCGTGGCGCGGGACGAGGCGGGTGAGCGCGCGGTCGCAGCACAGGAAGAGTACGAGCAGCTGAAGGCGGAGGTCGACGGGCTCGACGCCGGTGACGCGGAGCTCGGCGAGCGGCACGACGAGGCGAAGCGTTCCCTCACGGAGGCCGAGGGCGCGCTGACCGCCGCCCGGGAGGCGGCCACCGCCGCCGAGCGCAAGCGGGCCGCGGTCGCCGCCCGGCACGAGGCGCTCGCGCTCGGCCTGCGGCGCAAGGACGGCACGGGGGCGCTGCTCGCCGCCAAGGACCGTCTGACGGGGCTGCTCGGTCCGGCGGCGGAGCTGCTCTCGGTGGCTCCGGGGTACGAGGTGGCGGTCGCGGCGGCGTTCGGCGCCGCGGCGGACGCGATCGCGGTGGCCACCCCGGCGTCGGCGGCGGAGGCCATCCGGCTGCTGCGCAAGCAGGACGCGGGGCGGGCCGCGCTGTTGCTGACGGGAGCACCGGACGCCGGGCCCGGTGACGTACGCCCCGCAGGTGCCGACGGGCCGCCGCTGGTGGCCGAACTGGTGCGCGGGCCCGACGAGTTGATGCCCTCGGTGCGGAGGCTGCTGCGGGGCATGGTCGCCGTCGGCACGCTCGAAGACGCCGAGGACTTCGTCTACGCCCACCCAAATCTCACCGCCGTCACCGCCGAAGGCGACCTGCTGGGGGCGCACTTCGCGCACGGCGGCTCCGCCGGGGCGCCGAGCCTGATCGAGGTGCAGGCATCCGTCGACGAGGCGGCCGCCGAGCTGGAACAACTCGCCGAACAGTGCGAGGAGTTGGCGGGCGCCCAGCAGGACGCGGGCGAACGGCGCAAGGAGGCCGCCGCGCTCGTCGAGGAGCTGGGGGAGCGCAGGCGCGCCGCCGACCGGGAGAAGTCGTCCGTGGCGCAGCAGCTCGGCGCGCTCGCCGGACAGGCGCGGGGTGCCGCCGGTGAGGCGGAGCGCAGCGCGGCCGCCGCCGCCAAGTCGCAGGAAGCGCTCGACAAGGCGGTCCAGGACGCCGAAGAGCTGGCCGAGCGCCTCGCCGTGGCGGAGGAGGCACCGGCAGAGGAGGAGCCCGACACCGGAGTACGGGACCGGCTCGCCGCCGACGGGGCCAACGCCCGGCAGACCGAGATGGAGGCCAGGCTCCAGGTCCGTACCCATGAGGAGCGGGTCAAGGGGCTCGCCGGACGTGCCGACTCGCTCGACCGGGCCGCCCGCGCGGAGCGCGAGGCACGCGCGCGTGCCGAGCAGCGCAAGGCCCGGATGCGGCACGAGGCCGCGGTCGCCGGGGCCGTCGCCGGCGGTGCGCGGCAGCTCCTTGCCCACGTCGAGGTCTCTCTCGTACGGGCGCAGGAGGAGCGGGCCGCCGCCGAGCGGGCCAAGGAGGTGCGGGAGCGGGATCTGACCGCCGAGCGGAACCAGGGGCGCGACCTCAAGGCCGAGCTCGACAAATTGACGGATTCAGTCCACCGCGGCGAGGTACTCGGTGCCGAGAAGCGGCTGCGGATCGAGCAGCTGGAGTCGAAGGCACTGGAGGAACTCGGTGTGGAACCGGCAGGTCTCGTCGCCGACTACGGCCCCGACCAGCTCGTGCCGCCCTCGCCCCCCGCCGAGGGCGAGGAGCTGCCCGAGGACCCGGAGCACCCGCGCAACAAGCCGGTGCCGTACGTCCGCGGCGAGCAGGAGAAGCGGCTGAGGTCAGCCGAACGGGCGTATCAGCAGCTCGGGAAAGTGAACCCGCTGGCCCTTGAGGAGTTCGCCGCACTGGAGGAGCGCCACAAGTTCCTCAGCGAGCAGCTGGAGGACCTGAAGAAGACGCGGGCGGACCTCCTTCAAGTCGTCAAGGAGGTCGACGAGCGCGTCGAGCAGGTCTTCACCGAGGCCTACCGGGACACGGCCCGTGAGTTCGAGGGCGTCTTCTCGCGGCTCTTCCCGGGCGGCGAGGGGCGGCTCATCCTGACCGATCCCGACAACATGCTCGCCACGGGCGTCGACGTCGAGGCCCGGCCGCCCGGCAAGAAGGTCAAGCGGCTCTCGCTGCTCTCCGGCGGTGAGCGGTCGCTCACGGCCGTCGCGCTGCTCGTTTCGATCTTCAAGGCACGGCCCAGTCCCTTCTATGTGATGGACGAGGTCGAGGCCGCGCTCGACGACACCAACCTGCAACGGCTCATCCGCATCATGGAGGAGTTGCAGGAGGCCTCGCAGCTCATCGTGATCACGCACCAGAAGCGCACGATGGAGGTCGCCGACGCGCTGTACGGCGTCTCCATGCAGGGCGACGGTGTCTCCAAGGTCATCAGCCAGCGGCTTCGCTAGCCCTTCACCGGCCGGCCCCGGTCCTGCACCGACCTTCACCGGCCCCCTTCACAACTTCAACACTTGAACGAAGCCTGCCTCGGGAGTGCCTGAATTTCACAGGAACCCAGGTCTTGACTTCGAAACTTGAAGGCATAGTCTCTGCAACGTTGCTTTTACCTTCAGGTGGTGGGCGGCGCGAAGTTGTGCGCCACTTGAAGTGCTCACCCCCACCCCCGGCGATGTTGCCGGTGGCCCGAGGAGTCCATGTGACCAGCACAACGAAGGCGCCGCAGCCCGGAGGCAGAGAGGCCCACCCGGACCATCTCGGCCATGTCATCTTCATCACGGCAGCCGCAGCGATGGGTGGCTTCCTCTTCGGCTACGACAGTTCGGTGATCAATGGCGCCACCGTCGCCATCCAGCACCGCTTCGACGTAGACGCGAACATGCTCGGCTGGATCATCGCCACCGCACTGCTCGGCTGTGCCGTCGGTGCCGCGGTCGCCGGGCGCATCGCCGACCGCATCGGCCGCATCCGCTGCATGCAGATCGCCGCCGTCCTGTTCGCCGCGAGTGCCGTGGGCTCCGCCCTGCCGTTCGCGGCGTGGGACCTGACGGTGTGGCGCTTCATCGGCGGCATCGGCATCGGTATGGCCTCCGTCATCGGCCCGGCCTACATCGCCGAGGTGGCTCCCCCCGCGTACCGAGGCCGTCTCGCCTCGTTCCAGCAGGCCGCGATCGTCATCGGCATCGCCGTCTCCCAGCTGGTCAACTGGGGCATCCTGAACATGGCCGACGGCGACCAGCGCGGCAAGCTCCTGGGCCTTGAGGCCTGGCAGCTGATGCTCGGCGTCATGGTCATCCCGGCCGTCCTCTACGGCCTGCTCTCCTTCGCGATCCCCGAGTCGCCGCGCTTCTTGATCTCCGTCGGCCGTGACGCCGAGGCGAAGAAGGTGCTCGGCGAGGTCGAGGGCACCGGGATCGACCTGGACGGGCGCGTCGCCGAGATCGAGGAGGGCATGCGCCGCGAGCACAAGTCCTCGTTCAAGGACCTGCTCGGCAAGGTCGGCTTCCTGCCGATCGTCTGGATCGGCATCGGGCTCTCGGTGTTCCAGCAGCTCGTCGGCATCAACGTGATCTTCTACTACTCGAACCAGCTGTGGCAGTCGATCGGCAAGGACCCGAGCAGCTCGTTCCTGTACTCGTTCGAGACGTCGATCGTGAACATCGTCGGTACGGTCATCGCGATGGTCTTCGTCGACCGCATCGGCCGCAAGCCGCTCGCCATCATCGGCTCGGCGGGCATGGCGCTCGCGCTCTTCACCTGCGCCTGGGCGTTCTCCTACCGCACGGGATCCGGCGACAACGTCTCGCTGCCGAACGCGCAGGGCCTGACCGCGATCATCGCCGCCAACGCCTTCGTGCTCTTCTTCGCCCTCTCCTGGGGCGTGGTGGTCTGGGTGCTGCTCGGCGAGATCTTCCCGAACCGGATCCGCGCCGCGGCCCTCGGTGTCGCCGCCTCCGCCCAGTGGCTCGCCAACTTCGCGATCACCAAGACGTTCCCGAGCATGTCCGAGTGGAGCCTGACCGGCTCGTACATCATCTACGGCGCCTTCGCCGTGATCTCGATCCCCTTCGTCATGAAGTTCGTCAAGGAGACGAAGGGCAAGACCCTGGAGGAGATGGGCTAATCCCCGCTGCCCCTCCTTCGAGGAAGCTGCCCCGGTTCGAGGACCTATTCCTTGAGCCGGGGCAGTACGTTTTCGCAGAAGTGGTGCAGGCTGCGCCAGCCCTCGTCCACCGGCATCCCGCCCGACAGCGGGTGCAGCACGAGATTGGCGGCGCCGCCCTGCACGTACGCGACGCACTCGTCGGGCGTCAGGACGCGGTAGACGCCCTCGGCGCGCAGCTCGTCGACCGTGGTGGCGGCGGACTTCACCGCCGAGCGGATGTCCTTGGACTGCCAGGAGGCGTAGGTGCGGGCCTCGTGCAGGAAGTGCTCGCCGTGCTCGGCCCAGGTGCGGTCGGGGTCGTCCGCGATGTGCAGGAGCGGGGTCTCGGCCGCGGGCATCATGGTCCAGCCCTCGGTGCCGTACTCCGCGAGGCGCTCGTTGTAGTACGCCTCCAGGTCCGGCAGATGGGCGCTGGGGAAGAACGGCAGGCCCAGCCGGGCCGCGCGCCGGGCCGCCGCCTGCGATGAGCCGCCGACCAGGAGCATCGGGTGGGGCCGGGTGAACGGGCGCGGGGTGACGCGTGCGGTGCGGCCGCGGAACTCGAAGGGCTCGCCGGTCCAGGCCTTGAGCAGGGTTTCGAGCAGCTCGTCCTGGAGCTTGCCGCGGCGCTTCCACTCGACGCCGAACGCCTCGTACTCGGCGGGCCGGTAGCCGATCCCCGCCACCGTCACCAGACGCCCGCCGCTGAGCAGGTCGAGTACGGCGATGTCCTCGGCCAGCCGCAGCGGATCGTGCAGCGGGCCGATGATCGCGGAGACCGTGACCGCGATGCGCCGGGTCGCGCCGAACACGGCGCCGGCGAACGTGAAGGGCGAGGGCAGCCAGTTGTTCCCGACGCCGTGGTGTTCCTCGGTCTGCACGGTGGAGATGCCCCGGTCGTCCGCGTAGGCGGCCATCTCCAGGGCGGCTTTGTAGCGGTCGCTGAGCGAGGCGGGCGTGGCGTCCGGTTCGACGAGGTTGAAGCGTACGACTGTGACGGGCATGGGAAACGTCCCCCTTCACCGTGGGCGGCGAAGGGGGACGCTAGCTGACGTGGTGTCAGATGAGAAGTATCCGGGAGGAGCTGATCCGGATCAGGCCGAGACCAGTTCGCTCTCGCCGCCGCCCTTGCCCTCGCGGCCCCCGGGACCCTCGGGCGTCTCGACGGCGGGGTTCCTCGGAAGCACCGCGTACAGCGCGGCGGCGATGAGGATCGTGGCGAGCCAGCCCAGGCCGTTGCGGCCGACCCAGGACGTGGCGAGCGGGCCGCTGAACCAGTCGACCTTCGTGAAGAGCAGCCCCGCCACCAGGGCGATCGCCCACGCGGTCATGGCCTGCCAGGCGAAACCGGCCTTGTACCAGTAGGCGCTGGTGCGCGTGGTGTCCATCAGGGCTTCGCCGTCGTACGTCTTCCTGCGCAGCATGTCGATGCCGAAGACGCCGATCCAGGCGGAGAACGCGACCGCGAGCAGCGTCAGGAAGGAGATGAACGAGCCGATGAAGCTGGTGGCCACGTTCATCAGGAGGTAGCCGAAGATCAGGCTGATGATGGCGTTGATCGACACGGCCCAGGTGCGCGGGACCTTGATGCCGAGCGTCATCGCGGTGAAGCCCGCGGAGTACATCGACATCGAGTTGATCAGGAGCATGCCGATCAGGGCCATCAGCAGGTACGGCACCGCGATCCACGTCGGGAGCAGCTCGCCGAGGAAGGAGACCGGGTCGGACGCCTTCGACAGGCTCGGCGTGCTGACCGCCATGACCGCGCCCATCAGGACCATCGGCACGACGACGATGCCGGCGCCGCCGATGGCGTTGCCCACCAGGGCCTTGTTGGAGGCGTTGCGCGGGAGGTAGCGCGTGAAGTCCGGGCCGGTGGGGACCCAGCTGATGCCGCCCGCGGCGATCGTGCCGATGCCCGCGATCATCGCCGCGGTGGATCCCGCGGACCGCGAGAAGACGTCGGACCAGGGGGTGTTGGCCACCAGGTAGACCAGGACGAGCACGCTGAACGCGCCGAAGAGGTACGTCGCCCAGGTGTTGCAGATGTGCAGGACCTTGCGGCCCAGGCCGCTGATCAGGAACGTACAGGCGACGAAGGCGACCAGTGTCACGACCGTCAGCCACGTGCTGGACTTCACGCCGAAGCAGATGTCCAGGACGGTGATGATCGCGTACGCGCCCGTCACCGCGTTGATCGTCTCCCAGCCCCAGCGCGCGACCCAGATCAGCGAGCCGGGGAAGAGGTTGCCGCGCTGGCCGAAGACGGCGCGCGAGAGCGTCATGCCGGGGGAGCCGCCGCGCTTGCCCGCGATGGAGATCAGACCGACCAGGCCGTAGCTGAGGATCGGCGAGACGAGCGCGACGACCAGGGCCTGCCAGAAGTTGAGGCCGTTCGTCGCGATGCCCGCGCCCATGGTGAGCAGCAGGACGCTGATGTTGGCCGCCACCCAGGTGGGGAACAGCTCGCGGGTCCGGCCCGTGCGCTCGGAGTCGGGGACGGGCTCGAGGCCGCGTGTCTCCAGGGCGCCTTCGGTTTCGGCGGTGGTGCTCATGGGGTGGGGTCCGTGCCTCTCGCTCGGATCGCAACGCCGCGATCCGTCCGTGGGGGTGATCGGGTTGGACTCTACGCGCGTTGATGCGGGGAGCTCTATCGTACTTTAATCCGAGTAATAGCCACTATTGGGTCACGTGATTCGTGGGATCAACCAAAGCGGGGCGTGTGCGGCCCACCATATGAGCCGCACACGCTCCGGGTACGTCCTGTGCGTACCGACTCACACTCACTCCTGATACTGGGTGAGTTGTGACTCCGCCCCGAAGGGCTTCTCGCCGACGCGAGGTCTGGCGACGGGCCAGCCCGGCCCGCAGGACACTGGGCCCCGCACAGGTAACGCATCGGGGCGCTTGAGGTCACGCTCGCGCATACTGGTTGGGTTATGGAAATCGTCATCCTTGCTGTAGTCATCGCCGTGGTCGTGATCGGCGCGCTCGGCGGGCTCGTGGTCGGCAGCCGCAAGAAGAAGCAGCTGCCGCCGAAGGCCCCGTCCTCGACGCCCACCATCACCGCTCCTCCGGCCGAGCCGCATGTCGGCGACGAGGCCGAGACGCCGCGCGACGAACCGCGCCGCACGATCGAGGAGGTGGAACTCCCGCTCGCCGAGCCCTCGGCGTCGGCCCCCGTCGTCATCGAAGAGCCGGCCGCGCCGGAGATCGAGACCCCGGAGCCCACGGCAGGTCGCCTGGTCCGCCTGCGCGGCCGGCTCTCCCGCTCGCAGAACGCCCTCGGCAAGGGGCTGCTCACGCTCCTTTCCCGCGAGCACCTGGACGAGGACACGTGGGAGGAGATCGAGGACACGCTCCTGACCGCCGACGTCGGCGTCGCGCCCACCCAGGAGCTGGTCGAGCGCCTTCGCGAGCGCGTCCGCGTGCTCGGCACCCGTACCCCGGACGAGCTGCGCACCCTCCTGCGCGAGGAACTCGTCACGCTGGTCGGCCCCGACTTCGACCGCACGGTCAAGACGGAGTCGGGCCTGGAGACGCCCGGCATCGTGATGGTCGTCGGCGTGAACGGCACCGGCAAGACCACCACCACCGGCAAGCTCGCCCGCGTCCTGGTCGCCGACGGCCGGTCGGTGGTCCTCGGTGCCGCGGACACGTTCCGCGCGGCCGCCGCCGACCAGCTGCAGACCTGGGGCGAGCGCGTCGGCGCGCGCACGGTCCGCGGCCCCGAGGGCGGCGACCCGGCGTCGATCGCCTTCGACGCGGTCAAGGAGGGCATCGCCGAGGGTGCCGACGTCGTCCTCATCGACACCGCGGGCCGGCTGCACACCAAGACCGGCCTGATGGACGAGCTCGGCAAGGTCAAGCGCGTCGTCGAGAAGCACGCGCCGCTCGACGAGGTGCTGCTCGTCCTGGATGCGACGACCGGGCAGAACGGCCTGGTGCAGGCGCGGGTCTTCGCCGAGGTCGTCGACATCACCGGCATCGTCCTCACGAAGCTGGACGGCACCGCCAAGGGCGGCATCGTGGTCGCCGTTCAGCGGGAGCTGGGTGTGCCGGTGAAGCTGGTGGGTCTCGGCGAGGGGGCGGACGATCTGGCGCCCTTCGAGCCGGAGGCTTTCGTGGACGCGTTGATCGGCGAGTAGCGCTTCCGGACTTCCGGACTTCCGTGCTTCCGCGGGAAGCGGTCCGGCGCCGCGGGGCTTCCGGGCGCCGCGCACGAAAGAAATGCCCCACCCCGGGGTGCAGCCGGGGTGGGGCATTTCGTGTGCGGGCGGCGCCTACGCCGGAGAGCGGTGTGCCACGTACGCCAGAGTCCCGAGGATCAGCCGTGCCTGCGGCGGATGCGTCGCCGAGTCGAGATCGGGGGCGCGCAGCCAGCGCACCGGGCCGAGGCCCGCGTGGTCGGACGGCGGAGCCGTGAGGTGGTGTCCGGGGCCGCGGCCGTGCAGGTCGAGGCCCGCGTCGTCCCAGCCCATGCGGTAGAGCAGCTGGGGGAGTTCGGCGGCGGCGCCGGGGGCCACGAGGAAATGCGCCCGGCCGTCCGGGGTGGCCGCCACCGGGCCGAGCGGCAGGCCCATGCGCTCCAGGCGGACCAGGGCCCTGCGTCCCGCGGTCTCGGCCACCTCCAGCACGTCGAAGGCGCGGCCCACGGGAAGCAGCACGGCGGCGCCGGGGAACTGGGCCCATGCGTCGGTCACTTCGTCGAGCGTCGCCCCGGCGGGGACCTCGGGAGCGAACTCCAGCGGATGTGCGCCGGGCGCCGCGCAGTCGTCCGCGCCGCAGGAGCAGCGGCCGTCCAGGGCGCGTGCGCCGGGGACCGCGGCCCATCCCCACAGTCCGGTGTACTCGGCCACCGCGGTGCAGTCCGAGGCGCGTCCGCGCCGTCGAGAACCGGTGCGGGGCTTGTCGATTCCCCGGATGCCGCCGATCGTGAAGCCCATGCCCCCTCCAACGGGTCGAGCGCGGTGTGGTTACGTGACGGAATCGGATCGTGACCCTGTGCTTTTGTGCGGGCGCCCGATGACTGAAAGGGGGTGCGCTCGGTCATGCGCGCCCTCAAGTGCTCCCTTCCGCCCACCCTCGGACGTCCACTGTCAAGTGAATCGCTTGTTGCGGAGCGGGAGTTCATTCGAAGGGGTGGCGAATGGTGGCGTTTCCGCGATCGCCCTCGCCGGACGGGTGATCGTAGGATTACTTTCAGTACACGGAGCCTGAATGCCGTGCACTCGTGGGTATGCCGGAGGCAAGTCGGTTTCCTGTTCGATGGGTGACGTTCTCCGGACGGAGAGCCGCAGTGCGCGGCATTCTGGTAGGGCTTGGCTAGGGCTTGGCCCGGGATCGTGCATAAGTGTCTTGAGGGATGGGGGCGTTCCAGTGGGCGGCAATGGCGGAAGTGGTGCGAACGCTGAGAAGCGCCCCAACGAACTGCTCAATTCCTGGTTCATGCGCAGCGGCTGGTCGAAGGGCGAGCTGGCGCGCCAAGTGAACCGCAGGGCACGGCAGTTGGGTGCGCACCACATCTCCACCGACACCTCGCGCGTACGGCGGTGGCTGGACGGCGAGAATCCGCGCGAGCCCATCCCGCGCATCCTCTCCGAGCTGTTCTCCGAGCGGTTCGGCTGCGTCGTCGCGGTCGAGGACCTCGGGCTGCGCGCCGCGCACCAGTCACCCTCCGTCTCGGGCGTCGACCTGCCGTGGACCGGCCCCCAGACCGTCGCGCTCATCAGTGAGTTCTCGCGCAGCGACCTCATGCTGGCCCGGCGCGGCTTCCTCGGCACCTCGCTCGCGCTCTCCGCGGGCACCGCCCTCATCGAGCCCATGCAGCGCTGGCTCGTCCCCGGACCGACCAGCCCCGTCGGCGACCCCGAGCCGCCCACCCCGTCGCGCAGGCCCGGCCGGCTCTCCAAACCGGAGCTCGACCTCCTGGAGTCCACGACGGTGATGTTCCGGCAGTGGGACGCCCAGTGCGGCGGCGGGCTGCGGCGCAAGGCGGTCGTCGGCCAACTGCACGAGGTGACGGACCTGTTGCAGGAGCCCCAGCCCGAGGCCACGTCCAAACGGCTCTTCAAGGTCGCCGGCGAGCTGGCCGAGCTGGCCGGCTGGATGAGCTATGACGTGGGCCTCCAGCCCACCGCCCAGAAGTACTTCGTGCTCGCCCTGCATGCCGCGAAGGAAGCCGGCGAGAAGCCGCTCGGTTCGTACATCCTCTCCAGCATGAGCCGTCAGATGATCCACCTCGGGCGGCCCGACGACGCGCTCGAACTGATCCACCTCGCGCAGTACGGAAGCCGGGACTGCGCGAGCCCGCGCACCCAGGCCATGCTGTATGCGATGGAGGCCCGTGCCTACGCCAGCATGGGCCAGCCCGGCAAGTGCAAGCGTGCCGTGCGCATGGCCGAGGACACCTTCGCCGACGCGCTGGAGTTCGACGAGCCCGAGCCCGACTGGATCCGCTTCTTCTCCGAGGCCGAGCTGAACGGCGAGAACGCCCACTCGTTCCGTGACCTGGCCTATGTCGCGGGCCGCAGCCCCACGTACGCCTCGCTCGCCGAGCCCGTCATGGAGCGCGCCGTCGACCTCTTCGGCAAGGACTCCGAGCACCAGCGTTCGTACGCACTGAACCTCATCGGGATGGCCACGGTCCACCTGCTCCAGCGCGAGCCGGAACAGAGCACGATCCTCGCGGGCAAGGCCCTCACCATCGCCAAGAAGGTGCGCTCCGAGCGGGTCAACACCCGCCTGCGCAAGACCGTGGACACGGCCGTGCGGGACTTCGGCGACAACGCCGACGTCGTGCAGCTCACCGAATTGCTCGCCGTCGAGATGCCGGAAGCCGCGGAGGCGGTCTGACGGCGCCCCACCGGAACTCCGGCCGCGGCCGGCCCATCCCGAACTGCCCGACTCGGCTCCCCCATGCCAGGTCAATCGGATGGCCGCCGCGGTCGGTTCTTGCCGTGTGCGCAGGGTAGGAAACCGCCCCCTGCCTGACCCGGCAGTTCATGGACGCGTAACACGTACGACCTCTTCGTCACTGCGGCGAAACATCGAGGGGCGCCCCCTGAAACGGCGCTGGGCCAATCTCATGGCGCATAACGGCCCACCCCCTCAAGGGGCTGCCGTCACACCCCCGTCTGCCGCGCGACGCCATGCACGCACTCTCGCCGCACCGGGCGCAGACCCGAGTACGTCCAGTACGCGGGTCTACGCCCGGCGCGCCGAGAGCACGCACCTGACGCCGCGCGGCCCGCCCTCCGGGCGGACGACGGG
>NZ_JBNNJZ010000051.1:0-32251 GCF_050270335.1 Streptomyces sp. NPDC059900 | reverse complement strand
GGGGGGGGGCCCCACCCCGGCGGGGGGGGCCCCCCCCCGCCCGTCTCCGCAATCCTGACCGGCCGACCGGCCCGCCGGGATTACGCGGCGGCGGTCAGCGTCCGGTTGACGGCCGTCAGGAACTGCCGCGGCGTGTCGATGCCGTCGAGGTCGTCGTCGCTCAGCTCGACCCCGTAGTCACGGGCTATCCGCCCGGCGGTCTCCAGGAGAGCGAGGGAGTCGTAACCGAGCTCCGTGAAGTCGGAGTCGAGGATGTCGCCGCTGAGGTCGACCGACTCGTCCTCGCCCGCGGACTCCCGCATGATGCGGGTGAGGTCCTCCACGGTCAGTTCGGTCACGGTCGCGTTTGCGTCGCTCATGAGATGTCCTTTCGGCAGGGGTGTGGAAGAGGTGGAGGGGCCGCGCCGCGCCGTGGGCGTCAGGCGTCCCGGCGTACGACGGCGGCGGCGTTGAACCCGCCGCGCCCGCGCGCCACGACCAGCGCGCAGCGCAGATCGGCCTCGCGCGGCTCCCCGGTGACGAGGTCGATCGGATGCCCGGAGCCGGGGCGCGAGACGTTCGCGGTGTGCGGGATCGCGCCGTCCCGCAGGGCGAGCAGCGCGGTCGCCAGGTCGAGCGACGCGCCGCCCGCGAAGAGCCGGCCCGTCATGCTCTTGGGAGCGGTCACCGGGACCCCGCCGGGACCGAACACCTCACCGAGCGCACGGGACTCCGCCCGGTCGAGGTCGGGCACCCCGGCGGCGTCCGCGAACACCACGTCCACGTCCTGCGGCACCGCACCGGCGTCCTGCAACGCCCGCCGGATCGCCCGCACCAGACCCGTGCCCTCCTGCCCGGACGGCAGCGGACCGGGGTCGAACGTCGCCGCGTAGCCCGCGATCTCGCCGTAGCTGCGGGCGCCGCGCCGCCGCGCGCTCGCGGCGTCCTCCAGGACCAGGAACGCGCCGCCCTCGCCCGGCACCTGGCCGCAGGCGTCGTCGGCGAAGGGCAGGAACGCGCGCCGGGCGTCGCTGCCGGTGCTCAGCGCACCGGAGCTCAGGTGCCCGGCGAAGCCGAGCGGGCACAGGGCGCCGTCGACGCCGCCGGTGAGCATCGCGGTGGTTCCCTTGCGGATCTGCCGCCGGGCGTTGCCCACCGCGTCGAGCCCGCCCGCCGCGTCGGTCACCACGGTGTTGCTGGAGCCGCGCAGGCCGTGCCGGATGGAGATCTGACCGGTGTTCACGGCGTAGAACCAGGCGAAGGACTGGTACGCGCTGACGAACCGCCCGCCCTTGCTCCACAGGTTCTGCAACTCCCGCTGCCCGAACTCGAAGCCGCCCATCGAGGAGGCGGTGGCCACCCCGATGCCGTACGGGTCGAGCTCGGCGGGATCGAGGGTGCTGTCGCGCAGCGCCTCGTCGGCCGCGTACAGGGAGAGCCGGGTGCCGTGGTCGGTCTGCGGGATGAGCCTGCTCGGGATGTGCTGCTCGGGCTCGAAGTCCGGTACTTCGCCCGCCAGTTGGAGCGGGTATCCGGCGGCGTCGTAGCGGGTCGTCGGGGCGATGCCGCTGCGTCCTGCCAGCGTCGCCGCCCAATAGGCCTCTGTGCCCATGCCGTTGGGCGCGGCCACACCGACACCGGTGACCACGGTGCGCACCGTGGAGTCGACGCTCATGCCGCGACCCGCTCGGGACGGGCCAGGACGACGGCCGTCTGGAAGCCGCCGAAACCGCTGCCGACGCTCAGTACGTTGTCGACCTCGGCCTCCCTGGCCCGCAGCGGCACGTAGTCCAGGTCGCAGACCGGGTCCGGTTCGTGGAGGTTGGCGGTCGGCGGGATGAGTCCGTCGCGCATGGCGAGCACGCACGCGACCAGTTCCAGCGCGCCGATCGCACCGAGGGAGTGCCCGATCATCGACTTTACCGAACTGACGGGCACGGCGTACGCGTGCTGCCCCAGGGCCGTCTTGAAGGCGGCGGTCTCGTGCCGGTCGTTCTGCTTGGTGCTCGACCCGTGGGCGTTGACGTAGTCGATCGACTCGGGCGCGAGGCGGGCCTCCGCGAGGGCATGCGTGATGGCGTCGGCCATCTCCGTCCCGTCGGAGCGCAGTCCGGTCATGTGGTACGCGTTGCAGCGCGTGCCGACCCCGGCGACCTCGGCGTAGATCCGGGCACCGCGCCGCCTGGCGTGCTCCAGCTCCTCGAGGACGAGCACCGCCGCGCCCTCGCCCAGGACGAGCCCGTTGCGCGTCGCGTCGAACGGGCGCGAGGCGTGCTCCGGGTCGTCGTTGCGCGGGGTGGTCGCCTTGATGGCGTCGAAGCAGGCCAGCGTGATCGGCGAGATCGGGGCGTCGGTGCCGCCGCTGATCACGACGTCCGCACTGCCCTCGCGGATCAGGTCCGTGGCGTGGCCGATCGCGTCGAGGCCCGACGTGCAGCCGTCCGACACGAGCGCCACCGGGCCCTGCGCCCCCACGAGCCGCGCCAGTTCGACCGCGATGGAACTCGGCACGAAGTGGTCGTAGAGGTGGGGTACGGCGTAGCGGTGGTCGACCAGCCAGTCGGCGCCCTCGTTGCTGAGGACGGTGTACTCGCGTTCCATGCTCGTCGTGCAGCCCACGGCGTTGCCGAGGGACACCCCGACGGTGGCGGGGTCGGCAGCGGGCAGGTCGAGCCCGCTGTCGCTGACGGCCTCGCGGGCGGCGGCGACGGCGAACTGGGTGGCCCGGTCCATGCGCCGGACCTCCTGCCTGCCGAGGCCGGCGGCGAAGGGGTCGAAGTCGCATTCGGCGGCGACCCGGGACCGGTAGGGCGCGGGATCGAAGGACGAGATCGTACGGGTGGCCGTGCGCCCGTTCGAGATCAGCTCCCAGTACTCCTTTGCGCCCGGCTTGCCGGGGGCCACTGCACCGATCCCCGTAATGACGATGCGACGCTCCATGACATCCTCACTCACAGTCGGCGGGGTCCGGTGACCGGCCCCGAGCTGTCACGCTCGCAGTCCTGCCTGGAGGCGGGATGGTGGGCCTCTGGTTGCGTGCTGGGCCTGACTCAGGACGCGCTCGCCGGTTCCGGCGACGGCAGCGGGTCATACGCCAACTGCCCCTCGGACAGCAGCCGTTCGACCGCCGTACGCAGCGTGTTCAGGTCCGACGCGTCGCCCTTGGCGCGCGCGGGCAGCAGCCCCAGGGCCGAGGAGCGGCCGGGGCCGACCGCCGGATGCCGCTTGGCCAGCGAGGTGAGTCCCAGCCCCGGCCCGGCTTCGAGCAGCAGCAACTCGCCCGTGCCGAGCAGCGCGTCGAGGGCGGGTCCGAAGAGTACGGGGGCCGCGGGTTGCCCGGCCCAGAACCGCGGGTCGGCGGCCTCGGCCGGGGTCAGCGGGCCTCCCGTGTACGCCGAGACCACCGGCAGCCGCGGGGCCCGCAGCGGAAGGCGGGTCAGCGCGGGCAGCGCCGCCTGCGCGGCCGGGGCGAGCGCCGGGCTGTGGAAGGGGCTGAGCGCGCGGGTCCTGCGGCAGGTGAACCCCGCGGCGCGCAGCCGGGCCTCGGACGCGGCGAGCGGCGCCTCGGAACCGGCGAGGATCACCTGGCGCGGTGCGTTGACGGCGCCGACGACCACGTCGGCGTGCAGATAGGGCGCCATGTCGGCGGCGGCCGCCTGCACGGCGAGCATGCCGCCGGGCGGCGCCGACTCGATGTGCGCCACCCGCTCGGCCATCAGGCCTGCGGCCTCCTCCAGTTTGAAGACACCGGCCAGGGTGGCCGCGGCGACCTCGCCGACGCTGTGGCCGAGCAGGGCCGCAGGCCGCACCCCCCAGTCGAGCACCAGGCGGCCGAGCGCCCAGTCGACACAGAACAGCAGGGGCTGGGCCCGGCGCACGTCGTCCAGGTCCACGGCAGGGGAGTCCGAGAGCCAGTCGGCGCGCAGCGCGGCGCCCTCGGCACCCCACACTTCGAACGCCTCGTCCATGAGGCGGCGGAACGGCGGATGGGCACGGTACAACCCGGCGGCCATGAGCGGCTGTTGGGCTCCCTGGCCGGGGAACAGCAGGGCCACACCGCGTGATGCGGGAGCCGGGGACTGGGGAGTGGTCGGGCGCACGGCTGCCTCCAGAAGACGGGACGGGGCGGGACGGCATGAGTCGGGGGTGGGACGGTTGGGCGCGACAGGCGCACCCTCGCACCACGCCCTGGAGGCTCGATCTCGATCCGCGAAGTGCCGCCCGTACCTCTCCAGCGGGCCCCCAGCTGCTTCCCGGGCCGGTTTCCCACACTGGAAACACGGCCGACGGAACGTGATCCGTCCCCCTCGGCTCAGCGCGCGCCCACCGCACACGGCCGCCGGACCACGGTCATCACACCGTCGTCCGGCGGCCGTTGGCGTTGCGGGCCGCCTGATCGGACTGACGGGACTGATCTGCTCTGCAGCGGCTTCACAGTGAGCCTCCATCGCGGTCCGCGATGTTCGACGTGTCCGAAAGGCCGGGACGAAATAGGCAGGGAGGCCGCTCAGTGGAGAGGCAGCAGCACCGCGCCGACGTGGTGATCGTCGGCAGCGGTTATGGAGGTTCGATCGCCGCCCTGAGGCTGGCGGAGGCAGGGGTCGACGCCGTCCTCCTCGAGCGGGGACGCCGCTGGCCCGTCGACGACGCGGGCGACACCTTCGCGACACAGACCGAGCCCGACGGCCGCGCCGCCTGGCTCAGCGAGACATCACCGCTCACGGACGCGAAGCTCGACGTCTACACGGGCGTCCTGGAGTTCGTCGAGGGCAGCGGCATGAACGTCCTCGCCGGCACCGGCGTGGGCGGCGCCTCACTGGCGACCAACGGCACGATGTGCGAGCCCTCGGCCGAACTCTTCCAGCAGACCCTCGGCGACGTCCTCGACCACCGCGAGATGACCGAGCGGTGGTATCCCGCAGCGCGCGAACTGATCGGCTGCGCGCCGATACCGGACGACATCTACCACTCCGAGTTCTACCGCTCGGCCCGCTCGTTCGCCGACCAGCTCGACAAGGCCGGCATCCCCTGGGCCAAGGTCGACCTGGCCGTGGACTGGGACGTGGTCCGCGAGGAGATGGCCGGGACCCGGGTGCGGTCCCAGATCGACGGCCTGAACGTCTTCGGCGTCAACAGCGGCGCCCAGCGCAGCCTCGACCGCACGATCCTGGCCCGCGCCGAGGCGTCGGGGCACATCGACGTACGCGCGCTCAGCGTGGTGAGTGCCGTGCACCCGGTCGACGGCGGCGACGGAAGCTCCGGCTACCACGTCGAGTACGAGACGATCGACGAGCGCGGCGAGGTCATCGCCCGCCACCGCATCACCACCGCGCGGCTGATCCTGTCCGCCGGAACCCTGGGCACCAACCGGCTCCTGCTGCGCGCCAAGCAGAGCGGCGCACTGCCCGCCCTGCACGACGCACTGGGCACGCGCGTCGGCAACAGCGAGGTCATCACGGCCCGTACCGGCATGGCGGAGAACAACCCCCGGCAGGGCGGCCCCGCGGCGATCTTCGCGCAGGACTGGCAGGAGAACCCCCTCGGCCCGGTGTCCCTGCTCAACTTCCCCTGGCCGGACGCCCCGGAGGCGGAGGGCTGGACCACCACCATCGGCGCCGTACCGGCACCGGCGCTCGGCACCTTCCGCTACGACGCCGACAAGGACGACGTCGTCCTGCACTGGCCCGCCGACGACCCGGCCCTGGCCAAGGCCCAGTCCGCCATCACCCACACCCTGGACCGCCTCAACGAGGCCAACCCCGGCAGCCGTACGGCGTTCAGCCGCATCGGCACCACCGGCGGCAACGTGGTCGGCGGCGTACCGCTCGGCACGGTGACCGACGACGCGGGGCGGGTGAACGGCTACCACGGCCTCTACGTGGTGGACGGTTCGCTGCTGCCCGGCACCGGCGTCCCGCCGGCCCTGACCGTGGCCGCCGTCGCGGCCCGCGTGACCTCGCTCCTGATCGCAGACCTGGACCCGTCCAGCTGACCTGAAGGCCGGAAAAAGGGGCTCTCCCCGGACAATGTCCGGGGAGAGCCCCTTCTGGCTGCCGGTGTTCAGGAAGCGGCGGCCGACGTGTCGCGGAAGTTCGGGATGACCTGCTCGGCGAAGAGCCGGATGCTGCGCACGGACTCCTCGTGGGTGGGATTGCCGGAGATCACCTGGAGGCTGACGGAGATGTCGCCGTACCACTCGCGGATCGTCCGGAGCCGTTCGGTGACCTCGACCGGGGTGCCGACCAGGACCTTGTTGTCGGCGAGCGAGCGGTCGAAGTCGGCCCTGGCGATGTTCTCCACGACCTTCTCGTAACCCGCGTACACCTCGCTGCGCCGCTCTCCCCACGCGGCCACCGCGTCCCGCATGACCATGTTGCTGCGCTGCGAGTACTCCTTGCCCTTGGCCCTGGCCTCGGCGGCGTCCTCGCTGAGGTAGCAGTTGTAGCTCATGTGGACCTCGCCCTCGCCGGGGTGGCCCGCGTCCGCCCACGCCTTGCGGTAGAGGCCCAGCATGTCCTGCACGACCTCGCGCTTGTTGATCGAGGGGACCATCATCAGGCCGTGGCCGTCACGCCCCGCCTGCTCGCAGGAGGACGGCGTCTTCGCCGTGGCCACCAGGATCGGCGGATGCGGGCGCTGGTAGGGCCGCGGCAGCAGGGTGACGGGGCCGAAGGAGTGGAAGCTGCCGTCCCAGACGACGTCCTCCTCGCTCCACAGCCGCTGGCAGGCCCGCAGGCCCTCGTCGAAGCGGGCCCTGCTCTCGTCCATGTCGATGCCGAAGGCGTCGAACTCGTCGGGCAGGAAGGCGCGTCCGAAGCCGACCTGGAGCCGGCCGCGGGAGATGTTGTCGAGCATGGCCAGCTTCCCGGCCAGCTTCAGCGGATGCGTGAACGCGGGAATGACCGCGCCGGTCACCAGCTTGATGCGGCTCGTGCGGGCCGCGGCGGCGGTCAGGAACGTGACCGGGTCCGGGCTGTAGCCGCCGTACTTGAAGAAGTAGTGCTCCACCGTCTTGACGTGGTCGAAGCCGAGCTCTTCGGCGAGCTCGACCAGGCTCAGGCTCTCTTCGAAGTAGTCCGCCGCGTCCTTGTCGTCCGGCCCGACGGTGGGAAAGAAGTTGATGCCGAATTCCATGCTGGCTGGCTCCGTAAGTTGTGGGCCGGACGGCCCCGGGGGAATGCGGTCAGAAGACGACGCTCGCGCCGCCGTCCACGGGCAGGACGAGGCCGGTGGCGAACGATGCCTCGGGGCGGGCCAGGGCGACCATCCACCAGGCCACCTCCTCCGGCTGGCCCACCCGGCCCAGCGGCACCCGGCCGCGCTGCCGTGCGCGCAGCTGCGCGATGCCTTCGGGGTCGAGGCCCGCGTGCTCCGCGATCGGTGTGTCGACCGGGCCGGGGGCGATGCCCGCGACCCTGACTCCCTTGGGGGCGAGTTCGAGGGCCCAGGTGCGGGTGAGGAAGTCGAGGGCGGCCTTGGTGGCTCCGTAGACCGAATGGCCGGGCCAGCCGCGCTGGTTGCCGGCCGTGGTGACGTTGATGACCAGGCCCTTGGAGGACTCCAGGGCGGGCAGCGCCTCCTGGGCGAGGAACAGCGGCGCGAGCAGATTCGTGGCGACCTGGTCGCGGGTGTTGTCCGGGTCGATGCGGCCCAGGGGCGCGGAGCCCATGGTGACGGCGTTGTTGACCAGGACGTCGATGCCGCCGAGTTCGCGCTCGGCCGCCGCCACCACGGCGCGCGGTGCCCGCGGGTCCGAGAGGTCGGCGCCGAAGGGATGGATGCGGCCCGCGTGGCCGCGGGCCGTCTCGGCGAGCACGGAGGTCCTGCGGCCGACCACCATTACCCGGGCGCCTTCGGCGGCGAAGGCGTGCGCGGCGGCCCGGCCGATGCCCGTACCGCCCCCGGTGATCACCACCGCCCGGTCCTGGAGCAGGCCCTGTGCTGGATCGGTCATGGCTGGGTCTCCTCGCTGCGTTTCCTCGCTGGGATGCGCGAGGCCGTGCGGGGGACACGCTCCCGGACGGCCTCGCGAAGGGTCGGTGCTCAGGGGGTCAGTACTCGTAGCGCTCGCCGTCGGCGCCGACCGGGGACCACCACAGGTTGGCCTGGGTGTTCCCGTCGGCGAACAGGGCGCTGCGGCCCTCGACGATCCGGCCGTCCTCCCAGCGCAGCACGTGCACGCCCTCGACCTGGAGGCGTTCGTACGGAGAGGTCGCGCCCTCCTTGGCGTGCTCGCGGTAGCCGTCGAGGCGGTACACGTCGATCGACACACCGGCCTCCTGGTCGACCAGGACGTCGCCCGTCTCGGAGGAGATGCGGCCGCCGGTGGCGGCCATCAGCTTGCCCATCTTCTCCAGGTAGTCGTCCAGGCCGACGAACCAGCCGGAGTACTGGTGGCTGCCCGGCATCTGGAAGCGCACGTTCTCCGACCAGTACTGGAGAATCTGCTCCCGGTCGCCGGTCACCAGCGATCCGTACGCCGCGGCCACACGCTCGCGTGTCAGCTCGGTCATGCTCACAACCTTCTTTCGTTCGCCGGATGCCGGCCGGATCAGGTGCCGTCGTGGGTGATGAGGCGGTGCTTGACGCGCCACTGGCCGTCCTGGAGGACCAGGACGTCCTCGCCGGTGGTGCTGAGATAGGTGGTGGCCCGGCCGCCCAGCGGGGTCTCGTAGACCATGGCGTAGTAGCGGGTCAGGACGGTCTCGGCGTCCTGCCGCTCCGTCGCGACCATGCCGAACCAGTGCCGCCGCTGGACGTCCTTCGTGGCCAGGCGGTCCATTCCGGCGCGCATGCGCTCGGCGATGACGGCGCGGCCCGTCCAGGGCTCCGGCTTCACGTTCTGCGCGAAGACCCCGTCCTCGGTGAAGCCGTCGGCCCACTCCTCGGCCTCGCGCTCGTCGAGGAGCTGCATCTGGTGGGCGTAGAACTGCACGATCTGTGCGTACGTCTCGCCGTCGACCGGGTTGGTGATCTTGAGGGGTCCGGGCACGGTTCAGGCCTCCCCGACGCCGGACTCGACCAGGTCGGACAGGTGCGGCTCGCCCTTGATGACCGTGCCGAGCGCCTTGAGGCGGGTGCGGAACTCCGGCTCCTTCAGGGCCTGTTCGAACGACGTCTGGTCCTCCCACTCCGCGACGTTGAAGTACACGGACGGGTCGCTCTGCGAGCGGACGAGCTGGTAGCGGATGAGACCGGGACGGGTGCGCATGAACTCGGCGACATGGGCGTAGATGCGTTCCAGGTCCTCGGCCGCTCCGGTGAGTGTCAGCTTGTTGACGAAGACGACCACGACGACTCCTGTGTCTCGAAGGGTGACGGCGGCGGCGCTCGCGCGGCCCGCCGCTTCCACCCTTGACCCGCCCGCTGATGGGCTGTTGGGGCGTCGGTGGAGGAAGGCGCCGCCCACCGGAACCCCACCGGACCTCCAACGGCCGTCCGCAGACTGGGCGCCCGGTCGGCCGGCCCCCTGGCGGCGGCCCCGGACGACCCAAGACGACCCAAGCGACCTAGGAGTGGCCGTGTCGGACGAGCACGTACCCGTTCTCATCGTGGGCGGCGGCCTCGCGGGCCTGACCACCGCGCTGTTCCTGTCACTCCACGGAGTCAGGCCGCTGGTGGCGGAGAAGCACCCGGGCACCTCGGTCATCATGAAGGCGCGCGGGCAGTACCCCCACACCATGGAGGCGCTGCGCATCGGCGGCATCGCCGACCGGATCGCCGCCGCGGGGCCCGACGAGGGCACCGGCGAGTTCTACATGGTGGTGGCCGACAGCCTGGCCGGGCCCGTCCTCAAGCGGATCATGACCGAGGGCGAGATGGCGATGCGTCATGTCTCGCCCGAGGACTGGGCGATGGCGGGCCAGGAGCGGACCGAGGTGATCCTCGCCGACCGGGCGAGGGAGCTGGGCGCCGAGCTGTGCTTCGACACCGAGCTGGTCTCCCTGACCCAGTCGCCCGATATGGTCACCGCCGTACTGAGGGACGTGCGCACCGGCGCCGAGCGGACGGTGAGTGCCGACTACGTGGTGGGCGCCGACGGCGCGCACAGCCCCGTGCGGCGGGAGCTGGGCATCGGCATGCACGGCCGCGGGAACCTCGGCGAGATCTTCCGGGTGTTCTTCGACGCCGACCTGAGCGAACCGCTGCGTCAGCTGCCCGGCGTCTCCGACGGGCGCAAGTTCGCCCTCTTCTGGCTCCAGCAGCCGGCGCCCGGCGTCTTCTACACCACCGACATACCCGGCCGTTACGGCTATGTGCTCGGCATGTCCCAGAACCCGCCGGACTTCGGCGCGTTCACCGAGGAACAGTGCGCCGACCTCGTCCGCACCGGCCTCGGCCTGCCCGACCTGCCGCTGGAGGTCGTCGAGACGGGCCGTACCGACATCGTCAGCGAGATCGCCGACCGGTTCAGCGAAGGCCGCGTCCACCTGGCGGGCGACGCGGCCAGGCTGGTGCCCGCGCCGGGCGGCCTCGGCGGCAACACGGCGATCACCGACGGCTTCTACCTGGCGTGGAAGCTGGCCATGGTCGTCAAGGGCGAGGCAGGGCCCGGGCTGCTCGACAGCCACGACGCGGAACGCCGTCCGGTCTCGGAGATGATCGGGGAGCAGCAGCTGCGCAACACCGTGGAGCGGCTTGCGGGTTACCTCGACGACGGGGCGCTCGCCGCGCCGCTGCCGCCCGTCGTGCAGGCCTTCGGCTACCGGTGCGCGGACGGCGCCGTGGTCCGCGAGCCCGACGACGCAGGGGAACTTCTGGAGGACCCGGCAGCCCCGACCGGCCGCCCCGGCTCCCGTGCGCCCTATGTGGCGCTGCCCGAGGGCTCGCCCGCCGCGTCCACCACCGCCCTGTTCGGCCGCTCCTTCGTCCTGCTCACCGGTGAGGGCACGGGCGAGGCGTGGACGGCCGCCGCCGCAGGCGTGGCCGAACGGCTCGGCATCACCCTGGCGGTGCACCGGCTCGCGGGCACCGAGTGGGAGAAGAGCTACGGCGTGAGCGGCGCGGGGGCGGTTCTCGTACGGCCCGACCGCTTCATCGCCTGGCGCGCGGGCGACGCGCCTGCAAGCACCGACGCCGCACACGAGGCCCTGGAGAGCGCCCTGCGCACGGTCCTCGACCGCCCCGAACCCGCGGCCCGCTAGCCCGCTTTCGATCCAACGGCCGTCCCTCGGCCACCCCGCACGCGTACGCACAAACGAGGAGATGACGATGATTCTGGTGACCGGAGCCACGGGAAACGTGGGCGGCAAGGTGCTTGCGCTGCTGCGCGCCGACGGGCACAAGGTGCGGGCGCTCACCCGCGACCCCGGCAAGGCCGCCTTCGAGGCGGGAGCGGATCTGGAGGTGGTCGCCGCCGACCTGGGGCGCCCGGAGACGCTGCCGGCCGCCCTCGACGGCGTACAGAAGGTCTTCCTGATGTCGCTCGGCGCCAACAAGGCGACCCACGACGCCCATCTGGTGGCCGCCGCGCGTGAGGCGGGCGTCGAGCACATCGTGCAGCTGTCCACCCTCGGCGTGGAGATGGCCGAGGACCCGAAGGCCAACCCGCTGGGCCACTGGCACCGCATCGCCGAGGACGCGCTGAAGGACTCCGGGGTGCCGTGGACGATCCTGCGGCCGAACGGCTTCATGAGCATGAACCTCGGCTGGGCCGCGTCGATCAAGGCCGAAGGCATCGCCCGCGGGCCGCTCGCGGACGTGCCGGAGGCGATCGTCGACCCGCGGGACATCGCCGAGGTCGCGATGCGGGCGCTCACCGGGGAGGGCCACGAGGGCCAGGTGTACGAGCTGACCGGACCGCAGGCGCTGACCGGCCGCGAGCAGCTCGCCGTGGTCGGCTCGCTGCTCGAACGCGACCTGCGCTTCGAGACGGTGCCGCTGTCCGCGCACCGCGAGATGATGCTGCGCCACTTCTCCGAGGAGACCGTGAACGGAGTGATCACGACACTGGAGGAGGCCATCGAGCACGGCAGCGAACTGCACGGCCGCCTCTCGCCCGACATCCGCCGCGTCCTGGGCCGCGAACCGCGCTCCTTCGCCACCTGGGTCCACGACCACCTGGACTTCTACCGCGCCTGAACACGGCCCCGCCCCGCCCGGACGGGCCTGCGCACCGCCCGGGCGGGGCAGGAACTGGCACACTCTGTACCGAACAACGGATCAACGAACCACGGGGAGCCGCCATGCCCACGCAGGCCGACGCCGCAGGACGCAGCCCGCGGGCGCCGGGCCGCGGCATGGACCCGCGGGCGGCCCGCAGCCGGGCCGCCGCCCTCGCCGCCGCCCAGGAGCTGCTCGTCGAACAGGGGTGGTCCGCGGTCACCCATGTCGCCGTCGCCGCACGCAGCGGCGTGGGCCGCACCACCCTGTACCGCCACTGGCCCGACTCCCCGTCCCTCATCTACGAGGCCATCGCCCAGCGCATCGCGAACGCCCGCCCGACCCGCACGGGCGTCCTGCGGGACGACCTGATCGGCCAGCTCAACGGGCTGCGGGCGCTGCTGCACGACCCGGTGGGGGAGCGCGGCATGCGGGTGGTCATCGAACGCGCCGGTGTGGACCCGACGTTCGCCGAGCTCAAGGAGTCGCTGTACCAGGCGGGCTCCGGAGGGTTCCGGGCGATCGTCGAACTGGCCAAGGAGAACGGCGAACTGCCCGCGGAGCTGGACACCGAGCTGGCCATCGACCAGCTCGCGGGCCCGCTGATGTTCCGCAGGCTGCTCGCGGAGCGCACCTTCGGCGCGGAGTACGTGCACGCCGTCGCCGACGCCTTCCTCGACGCCAACCCGCCGCCCCGGCGGCGCGGGGCGGCGGGCGGCAGCAGGAAGGGCTGAGGCGCCGCCCCGGACAGGGGGCGCCGCCTCAGCCTCGTTCAAAACAGCCGTGCCGTGCGGTCAGCGCCGCACCAGCTGCTCCTGGCGCCCGGCAGGTGCCCCCGCGGTCACCAGATCGCGGCCCGCGGGCACCAGCGGTCCGTTCGGCGCGCCCGGTTCGGCGGCCAGCACGGCGTCGGTGTGCGCCAGGAGGTCGAGGGCGGGGTCGCCCGCCAGGATCGCCTGGTGCAGCCTGCGCACCCGCGGCGAGGGATCGAGACCGAGCTCCTCGCGCAGCACGGTGCTCAGCCGCCGCGCCACCTCAAGGGCCTGGGTACGGCGGCCGGTGCGGTGCAGGGCGAGCATGAACTGGGCGTGCAGGCTCTCGTGCATCGGGTACTTGGCCGTGAGCCGGCTCAGCTCGCCCAGCAGCTCCTGGTGGCGCCCCAGGCGCAGATCCGCGGCGATGCGCTGCTCCTGCACGCTCGTGCGCTCCTCCTCCAGGCCCACGAGATGGGCCCGCAGGACAGGACCGCGCTGTACGTCGGAGAGCGCGGCGCCCTGCCAGAGCAGCAGGGCCTCGGAGAGGCAGGCCGAAGCCCGCATGTCGTCGTGGTGGAGCGCCGAACGGCCCTCGCGCACCAGGGACCAGAAGCGGTTGGTGTCGAGTTCGTCGCTGCGCACCGCGAGGAGATAGCCGCCGTCACGGGTCTCCAGGATGAGGCGCGCGGCCTGGAGGCTGCCGATCCGCGGCACTCGCCGCAGACTGCGCCGCAGCTGGAGTATGTACGACTGGAGGGTGGAGAGCGCGCTGTTGGGAGGGGAGTTCTCCCACAGTTCTTCTATGCACGTGTTGGTGGAAACGACCTGGTTCGCGTTGAGGAGCAGCAGGGTGAGCAGCTGTCGCTGCTTCGGCGCCGTCGGGGTGTAGGACTCGCCGCGCTCGTTCATGCGCAGGGGTCCAAGTACGGAGAATTCCACGTCGGTCTCGCACACCTTCCCGGAGAGTGACAAGAGTTGTGATGCCGCGCTCGGCGGGGTGGTCAGCGAACCATTTCCTTCGGCGACGCAGGGAAGTACGAACCCTGAGACGGACACCGCCCCGCACCCGACGCCACACTCACCACGGACTCCCCCGCATACTGCAGATCCATGATCCGAATACCCCCTGTGTTGTGCGGCGCGAAATCGCCGAATTCGAATGAAGATTAATCGGGGGGTGCACATCTGCCGTCAACCGGCGGCTCACATGACCCGAACACCCCCGCTGGTACAGGTTCTGACCTGCGGTCGTCGCCCTTTCGTGAGCGGGGCACTCAGCGGTAACGAACTGCTCTTCGGGCCCTGCGGGCCAGCAATTACCGGGTCGTGACTAAGCCCCGTTTAGGCTTTGCGCGATTGTGGTTCCGCTGAAATTCACCGCCCCACGATTCACTGCCCGTCTCTTTGCCCACCTCGCCTGTACGCATGACTTTGGAGCGGTTGGACCGATGGCTGACGAGAAGGAACTGCGGGAGTACCTCAAGCGCGCGATAACCGAGGCGCGTGATGCCCGGCGGCGGCTGCGCGAGGTGGAGGACCGGGCGAGCGAGCCGATCGCGATCGTGGGCATGGCGTGCCGGTATCCGGGCGGGGTGAGCAGCCCGCAGGGATTGTGGGACCTCCTGGACCGGGGGGTGGACGCGATCTCCCCGTTCCCGGCGGACCGGGGCTGGGACGAGAACGTCTACGACCCGGACCCGGACCGCGCGGGCAAGTCGTACGTGCGCGAGGGCGGATTCCTGGAGGACGCCGCCGCCTTCGAGCCTGAGTTCTTCGGGATGTCGCCGCGGGAGGCCCTTGCGGCGGACCCGCAGCAGCGGCTGCTCCTCGAAACGGCGTGGGAGGCGATGGAGAGCGCGGGCGTGGTGCCCGCCGCCCTGCGCGGCAGCCGCACCGGCGTCTTCGCCGGTCTGATGTACCAGGGCTTCGCCGCGAGCATCCTCGACGACGTGCCCGTCGACGTGCAGGGCTATGTCGCGGGAGGCGCGTCCAGCAGCATCGCCGTGGGCCGCGTGTCGTACACGTTCGGGTTCGAGGGCCCGGCGGTGGCGGTGGACACGGCGTGCTCGTCGTCGCTGGTGGGCATTCACCTGGCGGCGGCCGCGCTGCGCCAGGGGGAGTGCGACCTGGCGCTTGCCGGCGGTGTGACGGTGATGGCCACGCCGACCTCGTTCGTGGAGTTCTCCCGGCAGCGGGCGCTTTCGCCCTCGGGGCGGTGCAAGTCGTTCGCGGCGGAGGCGGACGGCACGGTGTGGGGCGAGGGTGCCGGTCTGGTGCTCCTCGAGCGGTTGTCGGACGCGCGGCGCCTGGGGCATCGGGTGTTGGCGGTGGTGCGCGGTTCGGCGGTGAACCAGGATGGTGCGTCGAATGGTCTGACGGCGCCCAATGGTCCGTCTCAGGAGCGGGTGATCCGGGAGGCGCTGGGCAGCGCGGGTCTGGCGTATGCGGATGTGGATGCGGTCGAGGCGCACGGCACCGGCACGCGGCTCGGCGACCCGATCGAGGCGCAGGCCCTCCTTGCCACCTACGGGCAGGAGCGGCCGCAGGGGCGGCCGTTGTACCTGGGCTCGCTGAAGTCGAACATCGGGCACAGCCAGGCCGCCGCCGGTGTCGGCGGTGTGATCAAGATGGTGGAGGCGATGCGGCGCGGGGTGCTGCCCAAGACGCTGCACGTCGACGCGCCCTCCCCGCAGGTCGACTGGGACCTCGGCGCGGTGGAGCTGCTCACCGAAGCCACCCCCTGGCCGGTCACCGAGGACAGGCCGCGCCGTGCGGGTGTCTCCTCGTTCGGCATCGGCGGCACGAACGCACACGTGATCGTGGAGGAGGCTCCGCAGGTTGCCCGGTCGGAGCCGGAGGTCTCTGCCGTCGCAGGTCTCCCGGTGGTGCCGTGGGTGGTCTCGGGGCGCTCGGCGGAAGGCGTACGGGGACAGGCGGCGCGGCTGCTCGCGGCCGTGGAGGCAGCGGAAGAAGCCCCGGAGCCCCGGGACGTGGCCTGGTCCCTGGTGTCGGAGCGGGCCCTCCTCGACACCGCCGCGGTGGTGGTCGGCGGCACCCGGGCCGAGTTGGTGCGCGGCCTGACGGCACTGGCGTCGGGCGTGGCGGACGCCGCGGTGGTGGCGGGGGAGCCGACGCGCTCGCGCAACGCGGCGGACCTCGCCTTCGTGTTCACGGGGCAGGGCGCTCAGCGGCTCGGCATGGGCCGGGAGTTGTATGAGTCGGTTCCCGACTTCGCCGCGGCCTTCGACGAGGTGTGCGGGGCGCTGGACGCGCATCTCGCGCGGCCTTTGAAGGACGTGGTGTTCGCCGAGGAGGGATCGGAGCAGGCCGGGCTCCTCGACCGCACGGAGTTCACGCAGCCGGCGCTGTTCGCGGTGGAGGTGGCGCTGTTCCGTCTCCTGGAGCGGTTCGGCGTGGTGCCGGACTTCGTGGCCGGTCATTCGGTGGGCGAGGTGGCGGCGGCGCACGCGGCGGGTGTCCTCTCGCTGGTGGACGCGGCCCGACTCGTCGTGGCGCGCGGCCGGTTGATGGGGTCCGCGCGTGACGGCGGCGCGATGCTCGCCGTGCAGGCGGACCCGGAGAAGGTCGCGGGTGACCTGGCCGGACTGACGGGCCAGGTGTCCCTCGCGGCCGTCAACGGGCCGGACAACGTGGTGGTCTCCGGCGACACGGAGGTCATCGAGGACCTTGAGACGCGCTGGCGCGCGGAGGGCCGGCGGGTACGGCGACTGCGCGTGAGCCACGCGTTCCACTCGCCGCACATGGACGGCGTACTCGACGAGTTCGAGCAGATCGTCACCGGCCTGTCGCTCCGGGCGCCGCGGATTCCGCTGGTGTCGACGGTGACGGGGAAGGTGCTGTCCGGGCAGGAGGCGTGCTCGCCGCGGTACTGGGTGCGGCAACTGCGCGAGGCGGTGCGGTTCTTCGACGCGGTGCGCCGCCTGGAGCAGGAGGGTGCCGCCGACTTCGTCGAACTCGGCCCCGACGGGGTGCTCAGCGCCCTGGTCTCGGCCGGGGCCGAACGCGATCCCGCCCTGGTGGCGCCGGTGCTGCGGGCCGACCGGTCGGAACAGGAGACGCTGGCCGCGCTGCTCGGCCGGCTGTATGCCCGCGGGCGGCAGGTCGAGTGGACGCGGGTCCTTGCGGGCGCGACGCGGGTGGATCTGCCGACGTATGCCTTCCAGCGCACGCGGTACTGGCTGGAGGGGCGCTCCGGGACCGGGGACGCGGCCGGTCTCGGCCTCACCGGGGCCGGGCATCCGCTCCTCGGCGCCGCCGTGCAGGTCGCAGGCAGGGACGAGGTGCTTCTCACCGGACGCGTCTCCCGGCGCACCCACCCCTGGCTCACCGAGCACACCGTCCTCGGCACCGGCGCGCTGCCCGCATCGGTGTTCGTCGAAATCGCCGTCCGCGCGGGCGACGAGACGGGCTGCACGGTCCTCGAAGAGCTGTCCCTCGCCGCGCCGCTGGTGCTTCCGGAGACCGGCGGGCTCCAGCTCCAGGTCCGCGTCGCCGCCCCCGACGACACCGGCCGCCGCACTCTCGCCGTCCATGCGCGGCCCGACACCGCAGACCCCGACCCGGCCGGCACGTGGATCGCCTGCGCTCAGGGCGTTCTCGCGGCTGACGGTCCGGCGGTGGCCCCGAGCGGTCACGAAGGCAAGGCGACCGAGGTCCGCCTCCCGGAAGAGCTGCTGGCACAGGCCGCGACCTACGGCCTGCACCCCGCCCTCCTCGACGCGGCGCTGGCCGCGATCCCGGCGCCCGCCGTGGCCGAAGGCGCGGAAGGCATCGCCGTACCGGCCGTCTGGCGCGACGTACGGCTGCACGCCGTGGGCGCCGACACCGTAGGGGTACGTTCGACCCGCATCGACGACGACTCCGTGACCCTGGAGCTCCTGGACCCCGAGGGACAGCCGGTGCTCGGCGTCGGATCGCTCGGCTACCGGGTCGTGCCCGAGGAGGAGTTCGCCACGAGCGCCCCGCGCGGCGAGGGCCTGTCCGCGATCGAATGGATCCCGTACGAGGCCACCGCCGGGCCCGCGGCCCGCTGGGCGGCGGTCGCCGCCGATGTACCCGGCATGCCCCGCTTCGACGACCTCGCCGCGGCAGCGCGTGCCGTCACAGCGAGCGAGTCGGGCGAGGCGGGTGAGCCCGGCCGGGCGCCCTTCGACCTGCTGCTCGTGCCGTGGCCGTCGACCGGCGACGTGCACGAGGGAACCCACCGGGCGCTCGCCTTTGTGCAGGAACTCCTCGCCGCCGACGCACTGCACGGCACGCCGGTCGTGGTCCTGTCCCGCGACGCGGTCGTCACGGGCGACGACGACGCCACGCGCATCGACCTGGAAGCGGCGGCGGTACGCGGCCTGTTGCGTACGGCGGGCGCCGAGGGCGCGGGCAGCCTCGTACTGGCCGACGCGGACACGGACACCCCGCCCCTTGACCTGCTGGCGTCCGCCGCTCGATCCGGGGAGTCCGAACCGGCGGTGCGCGCCGGGCGGATCCGTGTGCCCCGGCTGCGCCCGGTCCCGGCGGACGACCCGGCCGAACAGCCGTGGAAGACGGACGGCACGGTCCTGGTGACCGGCGGCACCGGCACCCTTGGCGCCGTCCTTGCCCGGCATCTGGTGGCGCAGCACGGCGTCCGCGATCTGCTGCTGGTCAGCCGGCGCGGCGCCGATGCGCCGGGTGCCGGTGAACTGGCCGCAGAACTCGGTGAGTTGGGCGCGCGCGTGTCCTTGGCCGCGTGCGACGCGGCCGACCGGCAGGCGCTGGCCGCGGTCCTGGACGCGATACCCGATGACCGTCCGCTGACCGCCGTCGTGCACACGGCCGCCGTCCTGGACGACGGTGTGCTGTCCGCGATGACGACCCAGCAGATCGACCGGGTCCTGCGCCCGAGGACCGACGCCGCCCGGAACCTGCACGAGCTCACTCGCGACCGCGACCTCACCGCCTTCGTGCTCTGCTCCTCGTCCGCCGGTACGTTCGGCGGCCCCGGCAGGGCGAACACCGCCGCGGCCGACGCGTACGCCGAAGGCCTTGCCCGCCATCGCAAGGCGCTCGGACTGCCCGCCACCGCCGTGGCCTGGGCCACGTGGGAACACCCCGGCGCCCCGGCGCAGCGCTCCGGACTCGACCTGCTCAAGCCGCTCACCGCGGACCAGGGCCTTTGCCTCTTCGACCGGGCGCTCGCCATCGGCGGCGACACGGGCGGTGCCGCCGCGGTGGTCGCGGGCGTCGTGGACCGGGCCGCGCTGCGCGTCCACGAGGCCGTACCGCCCGCGCTGCGCGACCTGGCCACCGGCCCGGCGCGCCGGAGCGCGCACACCGCGGCCGATGCGGGCGGCGCCACGCTGGCCGACCGGCTCGCGGACCTGGACGAGGCGGAACGCGGCACGCTCGTCCTGGATCTGGTCCGGACGGAGGCGGCGGCCGTGACGGGCCGGCCGGACCTGCACGCGATCGTCGCGGACCAGGCGTTCCAGGACATGGGATTCGACTCCCTCGCGGCCGTGCAGCTGCGCAACCGCCTGACGGCCGCGACCGGGATCGGCCTTCCGGCCACCCTGGTCTTCGACCACCCGACCCCGCGCGACATCGCGGGTCACCTGCTCGAACGCCTCGGTCCCGCCGAAGTCGACGTATCCACGCTCGTCCTGTCCGAGCTCGACCGCCTCGACACCATGCTCGCCGCGGTCTCCGCGGACGAACGGCACCGGCAGATGGTCCGGCGGCGCCTCCAGAACATGGCGTCCAGGCTCGACGCCCCCGCACAGGACACCGCACAGGCCCAAGGACCGGCCCCGGCGGACCGGATCGAGTCCGCGTCGGTGGACGAGTTGTTCGCCCTCATCGACACGGAACTCTCCGGCCCCGCCGACTGACCTCCCGGCCGCCCGCCCACCGTCGTAAGACTTTCTGAACTTCCTGAAAGGGATACCGAGTCGATGTCGATGTCCAACGAAGACAAGCTTGTCGACTACCTCAAGCGGGTGACGTCCGACCTCCAGGAGACCCGCAGGCGGCTGGCCGAGCGGGAGGCGGCCGACGACGAGCCCGTCGCCATCGTGGGCATGGCCTGCCGCTACCCCGGTGACGTCGCCTCGCCCGCCGACCTGTGGAACCTCGTCGACCAGGGGACCGACGCCGTCACGGAACTGCCGCACGACCGCGGCTGGGACATCGAGAGGATCAAGGAGAAGAGCTACTCGGTCGAGGCGGGCTTCGTGCACGACGCCCCCCTGTTCGACCCGGGGTTCTTCGGCATCTCCCCGCGCGAGGCCGTGGCCATGGACCCGCAGCAGCGGCTCCTCCTGGAGACCTCCTGGGAGCTGTTCGAGCACGCGGGCCTGGACGTCACCGCGTTCAAGGGCAGCCGCACCGGCGTTTTCGTCGGCATCGTGGAGGAGAGCTACCTCGGGCTCAACGCCCCCGAGGAGTTCGAGGGCTACCTCATGACCAGCAAGCTCAGCAGCGTCGCCTCCGGCCGGATCTCCTACACGTACGGCTTCGAGGGCCCCGCGGTCTCCCTCGACACGGCCTGCTCCTCGTCGCTCGTCGCCATGCACTCGGCCATACGGTCGCTGCGGTCCGGCGAGTCGACCCTGGCCGTCGCCGGTGGCGTGACGGTCAGCTGCGACCCCGGCGGCCTCATCGACTTCGCCAAGCAGCGCGGCCTCGCCGCCGACGGCCGGTGCAAGTCCTTCGCGGCCGCTGCCGACGGCACCGCCTGGTCGGAGGGTGCGGGTCTGGTGCTCCTCGAGCGGTTGTCGGACGCGCGGCGCAACGGCCATCGGGTTCTTGCGGTGGTGCGGGGTTCTGCGGTGAACCAGGACGGTGCGTCGAATGGTCTGACGGCGCCGAACGGTCCGTCGCAGGAGCGGGTGATCCGGGAGGCGCTGGGCAGTGCGGGGTTGTCGTACGCGGATGTGGACGCGGTGGAGGCGCACGGCACGGGGACGCGCCTCGGCGACCCGATCGAGGCGCAGGCCCTCCTTGCCACGTACGGGCAGCAGCGCCGTGACGGGCGTCCGCTGTATCTGGGCTCGCTGAAGTCGAACATCGGGCACAGCGTCGCCGCCGCCGGTGTCGGCGGTGTGATCAAGATGGTGGAGGCGATACGGCGGGGCGTCCTGCCCAAGACGCTGCACGTCGACGCCCCGACGCCGGAGGTCGACTGGGACTCCGGCGCGGTGGAACTGCTCACCGAGGCCAGGCCCTGGCCCGCGACGGGGGCGCCGCGCCGGGCCGCCGTCTCCTCCTTCGGCGTGAGCGGCACGAACGCGCACGTGGTCCTCGAGGAAGTCCCGGAAGAGCCCGCCCCGGCTGATGGGCCCGAAGCCGGCGGTGACGCGCCGCAGGTGCTGCCGTGGGTCGTGTCGGGCCGTACCGCCGAGGGCGTACGAGGTCAGGCGGCGCGGCTCCTCGCGGCCGTGCAGGCAGAGGAAGGAGCCCCGGCGCCCCGTGACGTGGCCTGGTCGCTGGTGTCAAGCCGTGCGGTCTTCGAGGACCGCGCGGTCGTCACCGGCGCCTCCCGCGACGAACTGGTCGCCGGACTGGGCGCGTTGGCCCGCGGCGAGTCCTCCCCTGGCGTCGTGAAGGGCACCGCGTCCGGTACCGCGGGGCGTCCGGTGTTCGTGCTGCCCGGCCAGGGCACGCAGTGGACCGGCATGGCGGTGGGGCTCCTGGACTCCTCACAGGCTTTCGCCGCGCGGATGGCCGAATGCGGCCGGGCGCTCGCCGAGTTCGTGGACTGGGACCTGGAGGGCGTGCTCCGCCAGGCGCCCGGCGCGCCGACACTGGAGCGCGTCGACGTGGTGCAGCCGGTGTCCTGGGCGGTGATGGTGTCGCTGGCGGCCCTCTGGCGCTCCTACGGAGTGGAACCGGCGGCGGTGGTGGGCCACTCCCAGGGCGAGATCGCGGCCGCCTGTGTGGCGGGCGCGCTGTCCCTGGCCGACGGGGCACGCGTGGTGGCACTGCGGTCGCAGGCCATCGCGGGCGGTCTGGCCGGCGGTGGCGGCATGGTGTCCGTGGCGCAGCCGCTCGCGGACGTCGAGACGCGTCTCGCCCGCTATCCGGGCCGCCTTGAGATCGCCGCCCTGAACGGCCCCGCGTCCGTCGTGGTGGCGGGCGACCCGGACGCGCTCGACGAACTCCTCGCGGAGTGCGGGGCCGCGGGCGTACGGGCCCGGCGGATCGCGGTGGACTACGCCTCGCACACCTGGCACGTGGAGCGCATCGAGGACGAACTGGCCCGGGTGCTCGCCGACGTGCGCCCGAAGGCCTCCGACGTGCCGTTCTTCTCGACGATGACCGGTGAATGGCTGGACACCGCCACGATGGACGCCGGGTACTGGTACCGGAACCTGCGCCAGACCGTGCGCTTCCACTCCGCCGTCGAATCACTCGCCGCCGAGGGCTTCGGCACGTTCATCGAGGTCAGCGCGCACCCGGTGCTGTCCATGAGCGTCCAGGAAATCCTGGAGAGCGCCTCGCGGCCGGATGTCCCGGTGGTGGTGGCGGGAACCCTGCGCCGCGACGAGGGCGGCATCGGCCGGTTCCTGACCTCGCTCGCCGAGGTGTGGGTGCAGGGCGTGGACGTCGACTGGACCGGCGCCCTCGCCGGTTCGGGAGCCCGGCGCGTGGACCTGCCCACCTACGCCTTCCAGCGCAAGCGGTACTGGCTCGACGAGCAGGCCGTGAGCGGGGACGCGGCGAGCCTCGGCCTCGCCGGCGCCGGACACGCGCTCCTGGGCGCGGCGGTGCCGGTCGCGGACGGCGACGAGGTCCTGCTGACCGGGCGGCTTTCCCGGCTCACCCACCCCTGGCTCGCCGGGCACACCGTCCTCGGCTCCGACGTCGTACCGTCCTCGGTGTTCGTGGAACTCGCCGTCCGTGCGGGCGACGAGACGGGCTGCACCGCCCTCGACGAACTGTCCCTCGCCGCCCCGCTGGTGCTTCCGCGGACGGGCGGGCTGCAACTCCAGGTGCGCGTCGGCGCGTCCGACGACACCGGCCGCCGCACCGTCACAGTCTCGGCGCGCACCGACGCTGCCGACACGCTCTGGACGGTCCACGCGTCGGGCTTCCTGAGCGCCGACGCCACCGCCGACGAGTCCGGCATCACGGAATGGCCGCCGCCCGGCGCCGAGAACATCGCGCTCGACGACTCCGTGGATGTCGCCCCCGACGACGACTCCGTGGAGTCAGGCACCCCGGGCACGCTGCCGGGCGTCACCGCGGCCTGGCGCTCCGGCGACAGCCTGTTCGCGGAGCTCAGCCTTCCCGAACAACTCCAGGCGGGCTGCGCGTACTTCGGGCTCCATCCGGCGCTCCTCGACATGGCCGTACAGGTCGTACGACTCGCCGGGGACGACCAGGCGATCACCGCCGAGCCGATCACCGCCGACTGGCACGGGGTGCGCCTGCACGCCACCGGAGCCGCCGCCCTGCGCGTCCGGCTCGACCGGACCCCGGACGGCTTCACGCTGCTGGCGGCCGACCGGGTCGGACACCCCGTCCTCAGCGCCGAGCGCGTCGCACCGCGCGCCCTGACCGCCCGCACCCTCAACACCTCGCTCAAGCACGGCTACGACGCGCTGTTCGAGACGGCATGGCAGCCCCTGCGCGGCACCCGGGCTGACACCGGCGCCCCGCGCTGGGGCCTGCTCGGCGACCGCCCCGGCCTCACCGTGCCCGGCGCCCCGGTCTTCGCCGACATCGCCGCCGTCGCGGCTGCCGCCACACCGGTGGACGCCGTACTCCTCGACCTCACCCGGCCGCACGATGCACCGTCCGGAGCGGACGTCCCCGGCTTCGTACGCGGCGCGGCGCACCGGATGCTGGCACTGCTCCAGGAATGGCTGGCGCAGGAACGGCTCGCCGCCACGCGGCTCGTCGTGGCGACCCGGGGAGCGATGAGCCCGCTGGGGGAGGGGACGGCCGATCCGCAGGCCGCCGCGCTGTGGGGCCTGGTGCGCTCGGCGCAGTCGGAGGCGCCGGGACGGATCGTGCTCGTCGACCTCGACGGCGACCCGCGCTCCGCCGACGCACTGGCGGCGGTCCTCGCCTCGCAGGAGCCGCAGACGGCGATCCGCGACGGCGCGGTCCTCGTCCCCCGGCTGCGCCGCGTCGCTCCCCCGGCCATCACGGGGACGGGCCCCGACCGCAACCGGTGGAACCCCGACGGCACGGTCCTCGTGACCGGCGGTACCGGCTCCCTGGGCGCCCTGTTCGCCCGGCGCCTGGTCGTCGAGCACGGGTTGGCACGGCTGCTGCTCGTCAGCCGGCGCGGCCCCGACGCCCCCGGCGCGGACGCGCTGCGGCGCGAACTGGCCGGCCTCGGCGCCGAGGTGGACATCGCCGCCTGCGACATCGCCGACCGCGCCGCGCTGACGGAACTCCTCGCCGGTGTGCCCGCCGACCGACCGCTGACCGGCGTCATCCACACGGCCGGTGTCCTGGACGACGGACTGCTCCAGGACCAGACGCCAGAGCGCCTCGACACCGTCATGCGCCCCAAGGTCGACGCGGCATGGCACCTGCACGAACTCACCCGCGACCTCGACCTGACGGCGTTCGTCCTGTTCTCCTCCGTCGCCGGTGTCATCGGCGGCGCGGGACAGTCCAACTACGCCGCCGCCAACGTGTTCCTCGACGCCCTGGCCGAGCACCGCGCCGCTGCCGGACTCGCCGCCACCTCCGTGGCCTGGGGCGTGTGGACCCAGGACAGCGGCATGACCGGCCACCTAGACGAGGCCGACCTCAACCGCATCGCCCGCGGCGGCTTCCGCCCCATCGGCCAGGAGCAGGGCCAGGCCATGCTCGACACCGCACTGCGGCTCGGTATACCCGCCACGGTGGGCATGCCGCTCGACGCGGCGACCCTGCGCGAACGGCCCTCGCAGGTACCTGCCGTGCTGCGGGGCCTGCTGCGCACGCCGGTGCGCCGCACGGCCCAGAACGTCGACAACGGCTTCGACACCCTGCTCGGGCGCCTTGCCGGACTCGACGAGAAGGAACAGCTGAGCCGGGTGCTCGACCTGGTGCTCGCCGAGACGGCCACCGTCCTCGGGCACATGAACGCCGACGGCATCCGCCCCAAGCAGCGGTTCTCGGATCTCGGCTTCGACTCCCTGACCTCCGTCGAACTGCGCAACCAGCTCGCGGGCACCACCGGTTGCCGGCTCCCGGCCACGGTGGTCTTCGACCGGCCCACGCCGACCGAGCTCGCGGCCTTCCTGCGGACCGTCCTGCTCGAACGGCTCGGCGACGAGGTGTCGACCTCGCGCGACGCGGTGGACTTCGCCGCCGAGATCGACCTGCCCGCCGACATCGTCCCCGCCGACGAGGTGTCGTACGAGGTCACGGACCCGGAAGAGGTCCTGCTCACGGGCGCCACCGGCTTCCTCGGCGCGTTCCTGCTCCGTGACCTGATGCGCTCGGGACGCGCCACGGTGCACTGCCTGGTCCGCGGCGCCGACGAAGCGACCGCCCTGGCACGGCTGCGGGCGGGCCTCGAATGGTTCCGGGTGTGGGACGAGATCGACCCCGCGCGTCTCTCCGTGGTCGTCGGCGATCTCGCCGCGCCGCGACTGGGCCTCGCCGAGGAGGAGTTCGACGGCCTGGCCAGGCGGGTTGACGCCGTCTACCACGCCGGAGCCACCGTCAACTGGCTCTACCCGTACACGGAGTTGAAGGCGCCCAACGTGTCCGGCACCGTCGAGGTGCTGCGCCTCGCGGCACGCCATCGCTCGGTGCCCGTCCACTACGTGTCGACGACCGGAGTCTTCGCGGGCTCCGAGCCCGGCGGCCTGCCCCGCAAGCCCGAGGACCCGACCGCGCCCGTCGAGCTCCAGCCCACCGGCTATGTGCAGAGCAAGTGGGTGGCGGAACAGATCGTGGGCCTCGCCGTCGAGCGGGGGCTGCCGGTCACGATCCACCGGGCCGACGTCATCTCCGGCGACCGGACGACCGGCGCCTGCCAGACCAGCGACTTCGTGTGGCTCAGCCTCAAGGGCCTGGTCCAGGCCGGAGCCGCCCCCGAAGGGCTCGGCGGGGACGTGCACTTCGTGCCGGTCGACTACGTCAGCGCGGGGATCGTGGCCCTGTCCGGGAAGAAGGAGGCATCCGGGCAGATCTTCCACTTCTTCAACCAGAGCGGGGCGACCTTCCGCACCTGCGTGGAGTACCTGCGGGGATACGGCTACGCCATCGACGAGGCGGACCACGACAGCTGGCGGGCCCGCGTACAGGCGGACCGCGACAACGCCATGCTGCCGCTCTTCGACGCCTTCGAGGCGATCGCCCTGGCCGGCGACGGATCCAACGCGGGCATCGACACGACGTCCACGGAGGCGGCCCTCGTGGGCACCGGCGTCGAGTGCCCCCCGCTGACCGAGGAGCTGTTCCGCACATACGTCGAGTTCTTCGTGGGCGTCGGCCACTTCCCCGCGCCGGCCACGCGCTGACCCGCAGCAGGCAGGCGCCGGCCACGCGCTGGGGGGCCTCCCGGTCGCCCGCCCCGTCCCTCTCCCGGAAGGCGCAGGGCGGGCGGCCGGGCGTAGCTATGAGGCCTGCGGCGGCTCGTACTGGAGGTCGTGCATGGCACACAGCTCTTTCAGGTTCTCCTCGAAGACCGGCTCCAGGTCCGAGTAGGCGAAGTCCAGCTGGTGGAGGACTTCCATGCACAGCAGTCCGTAGAGCCTGATCCAGCTCGTCAGGAACTGGTGCAGCGCCTCGGGAGGCAGCGGGCTCTGGGACCTGGCCGCGTAATCGAGGATCTGCTCCTGCAAAGAAGGGGCAAGATCCTCGAACGGCGTGGCGGGGTAAGGGTGCTGCTCCCAGATCTCGACGAACTGGTCGAGGAAGACCTTCTCGAACTGCTGTCCGGCGCGCAGCCGCGGCGACTCCGGGTCGTCGGTCGCCGCATGGACCGGGCTCGCGAACATCCAGCTGAACTCGCCGGGGTGGTCGATGGCCCAGGCCCGCAGCGAGCGACAGGTGGCGGCGAGGCGTCTGCCGGGCCGCTCCGGCGGGCAGGCGTCGCGCGCGGCCTGCATGGTCGTCGTCAGCTCCTGGTAGAAATCCGCGATCACCGCCTCGACCAGCGCGTCATGGCTGGCGTAGTAGCGGTACACGGCGGGGCCGCTCATGCCCATCTCGCGGGCCACGGCGTTGACCGTCACGCCCGTCGGTCCGTGCTTGCGCAGGAGCTGGCGGGCCGTGCTGCGGATCTCCAGCAGGGTGGCTTGCCGACGCTTCTGCACGCGGCTGCTTGACGTCTGCTGCGGCATCTTCAGTCCTCGCTTCCAGTTATTGACATGATAGGCAACCTATGGTTTGTTAGTGGCAGTAATCTAAGTCATTGCGTGAAACATTAATGAGCAAGCGACGCATAGTCCACAGTTGCGATTCGCGGAGCCGGGATGTGAAAGCGCTTGCCGGGACGGCGGGTCGCGGCGCTGACGCATGAGTGAGGGACACCCGGACCGAGCGGCTGGCCGGCGCGCTGAGGAAGGGCGCCACATGCCCTGGCATCACTTGATCAGGAGAAGGAGTCCTCATGCCGGACGGTACGGTGAAGCCCGCGCGGCGCCCGTCACTCAATCCCCTTGAACACATCTTCGCCAAGCAGCGGCTCGAAGGGGTGATCACGGAGACGGGATCGGTGACCCCGACGATGAAGCGCATCAGGATCGCCGCCGACGGGTTGGGCGGGGCGGCCATTCCTCCGGGGCGTCACATCCGGATCCAGATCAACGACCCTCTGTCGTTGTACGGGATCCTGCGCCCCGGTGAAACCCTCCGCACCTATTCGGTCTGGGATCAGTCGGATGACGGCCGGGAGGTCGAGATCCGGGCCCATCTCTACGACGGCGAGGGTATCGGACTGCGCTGGGCCCGGGAGGTCCAGGTCGGCCAAGAGGTCTCGTTCTGGGGGCCGTTGGGCGACTTCGACCTCCGGCCTGAGTCGCCGTATCACGTGTTCATCGGCGAGGAGACGGCGTCCGCCGCCTTCGGCCCGATGATCCGGGCGCTCGGGGCCGACGCGCATGTGTACGGGGTCCTGGAGAGCGAGTCCCCCGACGACGAGGTGCCCGTGCCCGGGCCGCACGTCCTGCGGCGTGTGTTCCGCAAGGGCGCGTCCCCGGTCTCCTCGCAGGCCATGCTCGGCGCCGTGTCGGAGCTCGGCCTCCCCGAGGAGCCCGGCATGGCGTATGTCGCGGGTGAGGCGCGCACCTGCCAGGCGGTCCGGGACCACCTCGTGCACGTGCGCAAGTGGCCGCGTACGCAGATCAAGGTCAAGCCCTTCTGGACCCCCGGCAAGAAGGGACTTCACCACTGAACCAAAGGGACTTCACCGCCGGACCCGGGGCGGGCACGGCAGCGGTCAGGGCGTGCAGTCGGCGAGACCGGAGAGCGGCCGGTTCGCGGGCGCGGCCGGCGGCTTCCCCGGCATCCGGAAGGCCGCACCCGGCGGATCGATGGAGATGGTGGTGAAGTGCGGTGTGCCGCCGCCCCAGCCCGGCCGCCGGTCGAAGAGCTGGGGGCGCGCCGTGGCCACGATGAATAAGGGGGCCCGTGCCACCTCGCTGCTCATTCTGCCGACGAAGTCGAGCAGGACGTTGTCCGCCTCGTGCAGATCGTCGACGAACATGGCGAGGGGGCAGTCCTGCGCGATGCGCTCCAGGGGGTTGTGACCGGACTTCAGGGACTGCGTCAGATCGATCTCCAGCGTCTCGTTTCCGTACGGATCGAAGAGCGGACTCTTTCGCAGATGGAAAAGGTGAGCACCACGCGCCGCCCGCCGTTCGCGGTCGGGGCCGGAGGGCGACAGGAACCAGGTGGCGGTCGGCTGCCCCATGGAGCGGCGCTCGAACTCCTTGAGCAGCCTGCTCTTCCCGATGCCGGGTTCCCCGACGATCGTGACCACATGCGGGGTCTCGCGGTGCCGGACGCGCTCCAGCATGCCCCGCAGGAGGTCGAGTTCGATCTCCCGGTCCACGACACCCGCCGGCGGCCGCTGCTCGGTGCGCGGACGCGACCGGTTCACCTTCCAGGCCTGCGGTGATTCGCTGACGGAGACGAAGGAATGCGTCGACGCGGTCAGCTGCCGGGTGTTCCCGCAGACCCAGATCTCCCCCGCGGAGGCCCGGGACAGCAGGGACTGGCACTCGTCGAGCAGCGCTCCGTCCGCCGAGCGGAGGGATTCGGAGCCGTCGTTCTCGTACCGGAGAAGTGCCTCGCCGGTGGAGATCGCCGCATGGAGCGCGGCCTCGGCGGCCCGCCGGGCGGAGCGGTCGAGCGGAGTGACCGTGGTGGCGGTGCGGAACTCGTCCCGGATGGCCAGGGCGGCGCGCACGGCCCGGTCGGCATGGTCGTGCCCCTCGCGGCCGGGGCCGAACACGGCCAGCTGCGTGGACCCTATGGAGCTGATCACCGATCCGCCCAGCTCGCCCACGAGTTCGCGGATACGGGCGGTCAGGCGGTCGCGCAGTTCGTCGGTGCCGTTCGGCCGCCCGCCGCCCGCGGTCGGCCGGAGCCCGGTCCTGAGCAACAGCACGCTCACCGGACGGCGTCGGCTCGCCGAAGCGGTGGGCTGGACCGGCACCCGCACGCGCGTCCTGAAGCCGTGCGTGTCGTAGGTGATGACCTTGCTGTGCTCCGTGACCTCGTGCCTGGTGTCGTCGTGGACCGCGCTTTCGCAGAGGGCGCCTTCGCGGACGGCGTTCTCCTGCGCGCGCGGCCGGTCCGGAGCCGGGGCCGGGGCCGCGGCTGCCCGGGGCTGTGCGGGCCGCGCCGGTGTGTGGTCATCCGGCGCGTCGGCCCCCGTCCGCACCAGTGCGAGCGCCGGCGACGGGGACTCGGGCGGCGACAGCTTGGAGTCCTGGGTCAGGATTGCCTGCTGGAGGGACTGCAGTTCGCGCCGCGGCTCCAGGCCGAGGTTCTCGATCAGGGACGCGCGGACCCGGCTGAAGACGTTCAGCGCGTCCGCCTGCCGGCCGCACCGGTACAGGGCCAGCATCAACTGCCCGCACAGGCGCTCGCGCAGGGGCTGTGCCTCGACCATCGACTCAAGGGCGGCGAGCGCGGACTGGTGCCGTCCGCAGCGCAGCTCCGCCTCGAAGTAGTCCTCCATGGCGCTGAGTCGGGCACTCTCGGCCGCGTCGAGCTCGGGCCAGTTGATCCCGCTCTCGACGAGGTCGGACATGGCCTGGCCGTGCCACAGTGACAGGGCGTCGCGGAGGATGACCGCGGCCTGCGCGGGGGAACCGGACTCGAGGGCGGTGCGCCCCTCCTGGATCCGGCGGTGGAAAAGGTGCAGGTCGACCTGGTCGCGTTCCACCTGCATGACGTAACCGGGAGCCTTGGTGAGCAGAATCCCGTTCTGCCGGTCGGTGCCGCTGGCCGCTAGTGATCCGCGTAGACCCCAGACAGCGTTCTGCAGGATCTTGCGTGCCGTTGTCGGCAGTGTTCCGTCTGCCCACAGCGCGCTGAGGAGTTCTCGGGTGGGGACCACCCGATTGGCGTTCAGGAGCAGATACCCCAGCGTGGCGCGCTGTTTGGTCCCGCCCAGAGCGATGGGCTGGCTGCCGTCGAGGACTTCCAATGGCCCGAGTATTCGAAACCACATGACTGCTCCTCAATTTACTGAATCAGTGTCAGCAGACTGATGTCTCTGTCGAGCATTCGAGGTTGAGCATTCAATTTTCACGGCCCGGATGAAAAGCCGGCGAAAAGCCGGTGACGGCCCGAGGTTTGCCCTGTCCTCCGGTTCCGCGCCGTGCACGGCCGAAGGCGGATTCGGGGAGGTCCCGCCGGGGGCTCGTGCCGGACCGCGGGGAGGGTCCGCGCCCTCGCGACGGGCGGGACGGATGGCGGATCTAAGGGGCGGAACTACTGATTCCGCAGGGCGCTGACCGCATGCTCCCGGCGCCGGTGACGGGCGGAGCGGGCTGCAGGCCGACGAGTGGCGCTGAAACGGCTGATGCACAGGCTTGTTGCAAGTGCGGTATCTCCCCATGTGTGTCACCCGCCGATACCCTGAGGCACGAGCGGTACCCCGTGTGTGACGAGCACAAGCCCTTCGGCGGTCAGTCCGTTTTGGGCCAGTAGGGTCACTCTAACCATCGTGATGCCCTAAAACAAGTGTGACTAACAGTGCCGTGCTGTGGTATCCGACACTGCTCGAAGCTCCGTTCGAGGGATCTCCGAGAGGACGTTCCGGCCGGTCAACGCCGCTTCCGCTTGGCTCTCATTGTTCCGTCTTCGTTTGACCATTAAGGAGCAATCGCGCTCTCTGTGGCGGGTGTTCGGCGCTTTCCTGGCCGGATATGCGGTGGTCCGGCCGGTGTAGCCTCCGATGAGTTCACGTCAGCTCGGAAACCGGGCAGAACGTGGCGATCTTTGGGCCGGCCCGGTGCGAACGGTGTGCCGAAGCCCTGTCGCACCGCCGGAGTCCGGCCTTTCTCGTCAACCAACCCCCAACACCGGGAGCAGTCATGACGTTCACTGACGCGAAGAGCGTTGTCCTCGGCTATCTCAAGGCCATCGACGAGCGGGACCCGGACGCCATTCAGGCGACCCTCTGGGAGGACGCCGAATTCCGCATTCCCGGCGATCACCCGCTCGCCGGTAACTGGGTCGGTCTGGACGAGATCCTCAACAAGTTCATGCTGCCGCTGATGGACCTGTTCTCCACCGATGTCCCCTACACCATCGAGATTTCGCAGGTCATAGCCGAGGGCGACACGGTCGTGCTCGACTGCGTGGCCCGCGCGGCGGCCCGCTCCGGCGAGCCCTACGAGGCGAACATCGTCTCGGTGTTCTCCATCCAGGACGGCCGGATCAAGGCCATGCGCGAGTTCTTCGACACGCAGTACTTCGTGCGGACTCTCTTCGGCAGCGAGTGAGCGAGTGCGGAAGTGAGCAAGTGACCGGGCGAACGGAGGCCCGGGGAGGACGGGTTACCGCCGTGTGAGCGCACCCGCCTAGCGTCGAAGACCACTCCGCGCGGCACGTCGCGCCCTCGAGACCCGCTGGGCGGGCGTGCAGCGGGTCATCCCGGGCGGTCATCGCGGCGTCGCTTCCACCCTGTGGGGCGAACGCCGCGGCGGCCGTTCCCCGGCCGAGAGGCGGCTATCGGTAGTGACACGCAATCAGGTCTCCGAACTGCACGAGATCCGTGCGCAGGCGCTGGCCGGACCCAGCGACAAGGCGACGGAGTCACAGCACGCCAAGGGCAAGCTGACCGCGCGCGAGCGCATCGAACTCCTGGTGGATGACGGCAGCTTCCGGGAGGTCGAGCAGTTGCGTCGGCACCGGGCGACCGGGTTCGGCCTGGAGGCGAAGAAGCCGTACACGGATGGTGTGATCACCGGCTGGGGCACGGTGGAGGGCCGTACGGTCTT